>NZ_BJXJ01000009.1 GCF_007990935.1 Vibrio sagamiensis NBRC 104589 | reverse complement strand
CAGGGTATTGTACCAGTGAAGGCGACAGTGACTGGTAAAGATTGGAGCAGTGAGATGGACCTGAGTTTATTACCTAATGGCTATTACCAGTTAGTCGTCACTGGAAATAACTCACTTAATATCGCCGCTTAACTGCGAAAGCGAGCCACCAAAGCTCGCTTTTATTCTCTTTACCCAAGTGAAGACAAAGACACTTATCGTTACTTGGGTACTTTTGAAGCTTTAAAAGCCAAGGCTTAATCTGTCTCATTGATCTTCATATCATGATGGAGTCTGAGCTTATACCTCCAGATAACATCTAGATTGTCTTATTCAACTTATGAGTCGTAATCAATCATTGCTTTACAGCCATAAGATTCTACTTTAAGGATAAACCTAATGCTTGAATCGCATGAGTTCGAGTTACTTAGATGCATAGGTAATGTCATTTCTTTTTGTGCCTACTTAGGGCTTTTCACACTTCTGTTATCCGCATTTTTTTATTCATATACAAAATTTACTTCCCTTGATGAATGGAGTTTAATTAAACAAAATAATGAAGCTGCTGCTATTGCTTTTAGCGGGGCGACACTGGGTTTCGTTATCGCGTTAACAACCGCTTTTAAAGTCTCGATCAGTATTGTAGATTTTATTTTATGGGGCAGCCTCGCTATTTTAGTACAGTGTGTAAATTTCCAAGTGGTGCACTTTACAATACCGAACCTGACGGCAGATCTTCAGAAGGGGTATAAAGCAAAAGCGATTTTTCTTGCGTCCACTTCTTTGAGTGCAGGGTTGATGAATGCAGCAGCTCTTTTTTATTAATAACTAAAGAGGCTTTGGCTATCAATGTGATCTGTCGCATGTTTTTTATTTATGTTTCATGGTCATACCTGAAGTTATTCACTCTATTTTTTCTATAAATCCATGCACTTTTACTATTGAATTAGAGCTAATAACACATATTAAGTTAATATGTCGACATTGTTGATTATTCTATTGGTTGATATATAGCGTTGATATTATTATCTTTTTAAATATAATTTATTTGAACTAACATCTCGTGACTCTGGCAAAGTTAGCCGTAACTTACCTCTGTCAGAATGAGAAGTATTCAATTTTGGTTAAAACTAACTTTGTAATTTTAGTGGGGATGCAACTGCCTAGCTAACTTCGCTACGATTACGTATTTGTGAGCGCTTACTTTATCGGGTTTGCGCTCACCTTTTTTATACCCTTTTGAAATTCGATCCTAATTCTTCTGAAAGATAAATATTATGAGATTTTATATTTAGGTAATAAATGGATCTCAGTTGTGCTAATTAGGATGAACTCACTGCAGAAATGTCATACTTTTTCATTTTATGATTCAGCGTGCTTAATGGTAAGGCCAGTTGCTCAGCCGCTTTTTTGGTATGCCAATTACAGGCGTTTAAGCAATCTAATATCACGGTTCGTTCGTATTGACTGACTGCTTCTTTTAAACCAGCGGCCATTTCTCTTTCGCTGGCTGTATTGAGTTTTGTTGATTCAGTTGCAGTATGAATGGTTGTTTCGATTTGCTCAGCGGTAGGTGATTCTGGGATTTGATCTCCAAATTCTATTTGAGTAATTGTTTCAAAATCAGAGAGTAAAACAGAGCGTTCGATAATATTTTTTAATTCACGTACGTTACCTGGATATGAGTAATCAATGAGCTGCTTTTGTACTCTGGCACTTAACCCTGGTGGTTCATTTAGGCCAAGTTTGTGGGCTGTTTGTTTTACAAAATGTTGTGCAAGAGGAATAATATCAGCAGATCTTGCTCGTAGTGGTGGTAAGGTGACCGGAAACACATTTAAACGATAAAACAAGTCTGCTCTGAAGCCACCATCTTTAATTTGCTGCATTAAGTTGCAATGCGTTGCTGCGATAACTCGAACATCGACTTCAATTTCTTTGTTTCCACCAATTGGGCGTAATTTACGCTCTTGCAGTACTCGTAAAAGCTTTGCCTGTAATAACATTGGCATATCACCAATTTCATCGAGGAAAAGTGTCCCGCCATCAGCAGCTTCAAACAAGCCTATTTTATCTTTGTCTGCGCCTGTAAACGATCCTTTTTTATGGCCGAATAATTCTGATTCGAGGAGTTGTTCTGGAATGGCCGCACAGTTTTGTACAATTAGTGCTTGTTCGGCACGATTCGAATTTTCGTGAATGTATTTTGCGATGACTTCTTTACCCGCTCCTGTTTCACCTCGCAGTAACACATCAACAGGGAGTGAGAGTACTTTATCCAAACGGCTAAGTACGTTGAGCATCTCTTTACTTTCTGCGATTGGGCCTTGATAAGATTTATTTTTTTGTTTTTTAAGCTGGGTATTTTCACGAAATAGAGCTTTGTTGTCTGCACTAAGGTTGCGTATGATCTGACCATATTGCTCCAACCATATTGCCTGTCTTATATTACTTGCTGCCATTCGACAAAACTCAGTTAGCGCGGTTTCATTGTCAATCACATTTAGATCAAGTAATACTAAGAGGCCAATGGTTTTGCTGTCGTTATCAATTAAAGGCCATGCTAAAAGGTTGGCACTTTGCACACCCAAGGTTTGCTCTGTTTGGTATATGTCTTCGCAGTCGTACCCATTGTACTTGTACAATTCATTGATCAGAACCACTTCTCCGTTAAGTACGGCAAAATTGAATGGATCCATTTCACTTGCTGATTCGAGTTGAATGGCACCCCATGGATGATCATAAATGGCTTTATCATTACTATGTGCCGTACTTGGAAGTAATGCTTGACCAGTTTGGTCAAGCACATAGATGGTTCCATGTTTCGCTAGCGTCATTTGCCTTGCAGCCGTTAGCACAGCATCTAATGTCTGTGTGAGTTGGCTGCGATCAGCCAATGATTGGCTGATCGCAAGTATCGCATTACTTAGTTCGCTATGATTAGCTGAACGCATAAGCTAGAGTTCCTTGCTCATCGACGGATACGGTAATTTGACTATGTGCATCATCCTTTTCTTGCACAAGGAGTTGTGTTGATAGTTGAGGTAATAACTGACGATTTATTACTGCATCAATGTTACGTGCGCCTGTTTCTGCAAGTCGACAGTTTCCTAAAACAAATTCAACCAAGTTGTTGTCGTAATTAAGTGACAATTTATGATGATTGTATAAACGTTGCGACACTTTGTTCAGTTTATGGTGAATGATCTCCGTCATCGCTTCATCTGATAGTGGCAAGAATGGCAATACAGACATTCGGGCTAATAATGCTGGTTTGAAATGATGGTTGAGAGTTGGACGAATTGCTTCCGCGATGGTATTCGCATCCATTTGGTCAGATTGTCGAGCGAGCGTTTCAATCTCATGAGTTGCAAGATTACTGGTCATGATGATCAAGGTATTTTTAAAGTCAATGGTACGACCTTCACCATCATTCAGTGTTCCTTTATCGAATACTTGATAGAAAAGATTAAGCACTTCAGGATCTGCTTTTTCGACTTCATCCAGTAATACGACAGAATAGGGACGTTGACGAACGGCTTCTGTCAGCATGCCACCTTCACCATAACCAACGTAACCTGGAGGAGAACCAATCAGCCGTGATACGGTGTGCTTTTCTTGGAATTCAGACATATTGATTGTGGTCATAAAGCGCTCACCACCAAACATTTGCTCCGCGATAACACGAGCTGTTTCTGTTTTACCTACACCACTTGGACCAACAAGGAGAAATACACCAGTAGGAGCGTCTGGATTAATTAAGCCTGCTTTAGCTGTTTGAATGCCTTCCGCTAAAGCATCAATAGCAAATTCTTGCCCTTTGATGTTATTGGTTAAATTCTCTTTTAAGTTTAATGTGGTTTCCGCTTCGTCTTGAAGGACTTTACCCATTGGAATACCAGTCCAATCTGAAATGACGTGGCTCACTTCATCTGGCCCAACTTCAAAATGAACAAGTGGGTGATTGCCTCGGATTACTGTCAGTTGTTCTTGGCAGGCTGCAATTGCAGAACGAACAGCTTCTTCATCAAGATGTGCAAAAGGTGAAGCTTGTTCTGTTTCTTGTTGCTCTTGTGTTGCCTCGATTTCTTCAGCATCAGTTTGTAGGTTAGAGACAAGTTCATGAAGACGAGAACGTAGAGCAATCATCTCTTCAATTTGTACTTTCTCTGCTTGCCATTGTTTTTCTTGTATGGATAGTTCAACTCTTGTTCGTTCCATTGCGGCTTTTAAATCTGGAATCGTCGCTAAGCTGTGCTTATCACCTGTTTGTTGTAACGCATCACGTTCTAAAGCGTCAAGTTCACGTTGTTGTGCTGCAAGTTCTTGTTGAAGGCTTTCGACTGGAGCTGGAATGGCATTTAAGCTGATATTGACTCGAGCGCAAGCTGTATCAAGCACATCGATCGCTTTATCTGGTAGTTGGCGACCCGAAATATAACGTGCAGCTAAAGAAGCCGCAGCCGTAATAGCATCGTCACGTACATAAACATTGTGTGATTTCTCGTAAGCTGGACGGAGACCACGAATAATTAAAGCAGCTTGCTCTGGGGATGGCTCATCTAATTTAACCAATTGAAAACGACGTGCCAAAGCAGGATCTTTTTCGAAGTACTTTTTGTATTCTGACCATGTTGTGGCGGCAATAGTTTTTACTTCGCCACGAGCCAATGCAGGCTTGAGTAAGTTAGCAGCGTCACTGCCACCAGCTTGATTACCACCACCGACTAGGGTGTGGGCTTCGTCAATAAATAATATAACAGGAGTTGGTGAATTCTTCACTTCGTCTAATACAGCATTAAGGCGTTTTTCAAACTCACCTTTTACGCTTGCTCCAGCCTGTAACAGGCCCATATCCAGACCGTAAAGCTCGACACCTTTTAAGCTATCAGGTACTTCACCTTGGACGATTTTTAATGCAAGCCCTTCAACAACAGCTGTTTTACCAACACCTGGTTCACCTACTGCAATAGGGTTATTCTTTCGACGACGTGCAAGAATATCAATAATTTGACGAATTTCCTGATCTCGACAGAATACTGGGTCAATTTCACCTTTGCGAGCTTTGCCCGTAAAGTCAGTGGTGAACTTGCTTAGAGCCGAACCTTCTTCACGTGCTTTGGTTGTTTCTGTACTTGAAGCTTGTGATTCAATCGACTGGCTCGTCAATTCTTTGAAGTTACGTTTCAAGCTGTCTTGATTAACACTTTCTAAAATAGAAGCATAACCGTGTTGACCATAACGTAGTGGGTTACTGACTAATGTAAGCAGTAAAGCTCCAGATCGAATTTGAGTTTCACTGAGATCAAGAGAGGAAACTAACCAACTCTCTTGTAGCCACTCAATTAATAAAGCAGAGAATACAGGTTTACTGCCGTTACCTTTGGCACTGGTATCCAATGTCGAACGAATAGATTGTCTAAACAAGTTCTCTGAGCAATCAAAGTGACTTAATAATACGTCAAAATCACTATTTGGCCTTTCTAAAAGACTTAATAAGTAGTGTTCGATTTGAACCTCGGTTGCTTTTTCAGAAACCGCTAACGCTGCTGCATCTTCCAATGCCACTTTTGTGATTGGGTGCAGGCGTTGTATTAATGAAGATAAATTGATGTTGATCATTGCCGTTTTTATTCACAGTAAGAAAGAGGTACACCTATTATACTAAATATAGCAATGAAGATTTTATTTTAAGATATTTTGACTACGGTTTATTAGTGTAAATAAAATACCTATTGGTCTGATTGTTTGTTGCTTTCTTAATATTTTTAAAAATACGTTTTTATTGATAGTAAAAATAACCAAATCGCCAGTTTAAATAACTTTATTTACTAAGCTTTTTATGGTTATTTTAACTTTATTAAGTCAAAACAACTTATTATTATTTTGTCTAAATATTTGTTATTTTTTCCAACTTATTGTTGTTTAAAAATATTTAAAAAATAAATTATCATTATAAGGTGTTGTTTTTATTGGCTTAAAAAGTTGGCACGAGGATTGTATTGTAGTAATTGTCGCGGTGATAAGCGATTTGGTAATTCAACGAAACAGATTAAAAAAGGAAATAGCAATGCCAACTCCAGCATATATGTCTATCAAGGGCGAGACTCAAGGCCACATCACTAAAGATACTTACACAGCTGACTCTGTAGGTAACACATGGCAATCTGAGCACGTTGATGAGTTCCTAGTTCAAGAACTTGATCACGTTCTAACAGTACCACGTGATCCTCAAAGTGGCCAGCCAACAGGTCAACGTGTACACCGTCCAGTTATTGTAACTAAGGTTCAAGACCGTTGTTCTCCACTGCTTTTCAACGCCCTTGTTTCTGGTGAAAAGCTTCCTGAGTGTGTAATTCGTTTCTACCGTACTTCTGTACAAGGTAAGCAAGAGCATTACTACTCAATCAAACTGATTGATGCACTACTAGTAGATGTTCAAACTCGTATGAACCACTGTCAAGATGCATCAACAGCGGACCGCGTAACTGAAGAAGTACTTAAGCTAACTTACCGTGCTATTGAAGTGACTCACGAGAAGTGTGGCACAGCAGGTAACGACGACTGGCGTGCTCCACGCGAAGCATAATTTGCTTAATCGCGTAATGACTGAGGGCCAACGTTTGTTGGCCCTAATTCGATTATTTGTATCAGGTGAAAGATATGCTAAATGAAGTAGAATTTAAATTTGAAGTGCCTGGGTGTGGGCACGAATTTCGAGTAGAAGGTTTTCAAGTTAATGAAGAGCTGTCTAAGCCATTCCACATCAATCTTTCATTACTTTCACTTGATCCTGATATCTCTTTTGATGAACTTATTCGTAAAGCGGGTGTGCTAACGCTTTATGGGCAAGGCGCTGGGGCTGCTCGTGTATTTAATGGAGTGGTTAATGAGGTACGCTTTTTAGGTACTGGCCGTCGTTTTTCTCGTTATCAGCTAGTTTTAGTCCCTCAAGCTTGGTTTTTAACTCAACGTCAAGATTGCAGAATTTTTCAGCAAAAATCGGCTCAGGATATCATTACCGAAGTATTAGATGATGGTTCTGTAACAGATTATCGCTTTGAACTCTCCGGTGTATATCCGCCTAAAGAATATGTCCTGCAATACCGCGAAACTGACCTTCAGTTTGTTCAGCGTATTCTTGCTGAGCATGGTATGTGGTATTACTTTGATCACTCGGAAGCAAACCATACAATGGTTATTGTTGATAGCAATGATGCGATTATTCCTCTCGCTAACTCAACTCAAAATGCTTCTTATGCTGGCCCAATATGGTTTCATTCTGATGGTGGCGGTGCTGCTGATCGAGAGCATATTACGGATTTAGAGCTGGTTAATCGTGTACGAACAGGTGAAGTAACCTATACCGATTACAATTATGAAACGCCTAAAATTCCACAAGCAATGACTCAAGCAGGAAATTTAGATTCCGACCTTAAATTGTTCGACTATCCTGGACGATACTTCGATCCTGCTATGGGAATGGTTAGAACCACTGAATGGATGTCGGAGCATGTTGTAGATAATCAACAGATCGAAGCCAGTAGTGATGTGATGCGTTTTGCATCGGGTTACAGTTTTGAAATTATGAAACACCCTAGAGATGCGATTAATCGCGATTATATCATGCTCTCTGTTGTTCATGTTGGACAGGATCCGCAGGTTCATGAAGATGAAAATAGTGGAATGCCGACCACTTACTACAATCAATTCACCTGTATTCCTCGTGATATCGTATATAAAGCACCTAAAATGGCTGCGCCTGTGGTTGAGGGCCCTCAAACAGCAGTCGTAGTAGGCCCGGCAGGTGAAGAGATTTACACCGATAATTTAGGACGTATCAAAGTCCAATTCCACTGGGACCGCTATGGGAACAATGATGAAAATTCAGGCTGTTGGATCCGAGTTAGTCAGTCTATGGCAGCACCAAACTGGGGTGCAGTCTATTTACCACGTATTGGTCACGAAGTTGTAATTACCTTTTTGGAAGGTGACCCTGATAGACCGCTAGTAACAGGTGCCGTCTATAATGGTCTGCATTTCCCTCCATATGCTTTACCTGAAAACAAAACTCGTACCACATTCCGTACACAAACACACAAAGGAACAGGATATAACGAACTAAGTTTTGAAGATGAGGCAAATCAGGAAGAAGTCTATATTCATGCTCAAAAAGATATGTCGACGAAGGTTCTTAATAACCGTTACCGTGACATAGGTCAGGATGAATTCCTAAAAGTTGCACGCAACCAAACTAACGATGTTTATGGCGATCATAAAGAAATGATCGACGGTCATAAAACTACGCAAGTTAATAGCACCTTTACCGAAACAGTGGAACAAGATGTTACGGTAACTTACAACGCCAATGAGAAACACTTTGTTAAAAATAACTCTGATTTAGAAATTGGCGACAACCGTACTACAAAGATTGGTAAAAATGATGATCTTGATATCGGCCAAAATAGCAACTTAACCGTTGGTGCTTCAAAGAATTCAGATGTTGGCTCTGATGATAACCAAACAGTTGGTGGTAATTTGACGGTATCTGTAAAAGGTAATACCTCTTATAAAGCCGATGGCGCAACACAAATCATTAGTGGCGATAAAATTGTATTAAAAACAGGAGGCTCATCTCTGGTGATGACCAGTGATGGATCAATTAAATTGTCAGGCTCTTCAATTACGATTGAAGGCAGTGATAAAGTCGCCATAAAAGGTGGCAGCGTAGCGATAAATTAATGATGGAAAAACAGACTCTTACTACAGAGATCATTACACAAGAGCAAGCCGAAACTTCGGCTTGCTTTTCGCGTTTTGGCAAGATAATTAGTATTAATCCGTCAACAGCTACTGTTCGTGTGGACTTTGAAGGTAATCCATTTAAGAAACCACTGACAGCAAGGCTGAGTCGCTTGTTTAAACGAGAAGAATTGCAGATAGCAATCGATAACAATATGCATTGTCGAATAGAGTTCTTGGATAATGATATCAGTCTGCCTGTGGTTACAGACATTGTATTTTCTATGCTGGTTCAGCCAGAGGAATTCATCATACGAGCCAAAAAGATGGTGATTGAAACCGAACAAGAACTGATTGTTAGAAGCGGGGAAACGGAAACTCGGTATAGTGGTCGAGACGGGCGCGTGATAACAAAAGGAAAATACGTGACTTCTCAGGCAGAAAAAACGCAAAAAATACAAGGAGGCACGGTTGCAATCAATTGATCCCCAAATGAAAGATATTTATACCCAAAAACTTGAGAACAGTAGGGTATATTATTCAAAATAAACTTGGAGCTTGAATAAGATATGCGACAGAAAATTAGTGTCGAACAGGTTAAAGCATCGATTGACCAAAAACAGGTTGAAAATGCATTAGAGCTTTCTGAAAAAGCGATAGATGACTTGTCTACTCTTACAGAAGCATATTTATACTTTTGTGAAGAAAAACTGAATACTGCTTCTGAAAGTTTTTCCTTTTTGCTGAAACAGAGAGTGCAATTATTTAAACGTGGTTACCCGAGTCGAGAGCACAATTATTTACGTTTAATTGAACGTAAAATGGAAGAGTTAAAACAAGTTTATTTAGCCTTCTATAAGCTCGCTCCTGGCTTAATCTATACGCAGAAAAACGTTCAACCGGAAATCTATGTATGGTTAATGTTACAGCCTGAATTCGGTGCTGAGCTTGATAATTTATTATGTGGTTTGAGTCAACTCAATGAGTTAGAGAAAAATACTGCAAACTTGATAATTGCGCAGTCGCAGTTAGTTAATATTGACCAAGTTTTGGTGGAGTTAATTGAAGGTAAGACACCTGCGAGTTTACGCTATTTTGAGTGTCTGCAAATACGGCATACATTAAGTATATCATTGACTAAACGTTGGCTAAGAGAAGGCATTATTTCGGCGAATCTTGCCTATCCTTTGTTGGCAAAAAATGATGTTAAAGAAGCGATTGAATGGGTAAATGATAACGCGCAAGGAGAGCAGTATCTATTTGAACGTTTGTTGACTAAACAGGATAAAAACACATGGTTCAGACAACATTTTGGAACCGATCCAAACGGCCTTCCTTCCAAACAAGTGCTTACTTATGGCAAGTTATTGGGCCTAGAGGAATTTTCAGCATTTAATGTTCACTCAGAACAGGCGCCTTATGATTTTATGTTGTGTGGGGAGACGAGCCTAGTACCAGAAATTATTGAACATCTAGTGACATTAGATGAGTTTGATGGCGAAGTCTGGGTTCATGCTCTTTATGTTGTTTTTGGCAATTATTTACCATGCAAACCTAATCAAATAGGTATTGAATTTGAATGGGAAGAAGTGATTCAGCTTCTACAAGTTTGGCTTGAGGAGGAAGAGTTTAAACAAAACCTACCAAGTCGGCTTGGTTACGAACTCAGTTTTGACTCCACGTTGATGGCGATGCAGAACTCCGATATCCACGACACTTTTCGTCAATGGTTATGGAGACAATTGTGCATCCAATCTAGGGCTTTCATCTCCTGGAATATGGTAATGCCAGTCTTCCAGCAAGAATGGGTTTTTCATAATTTAAAGTCAGTACCTTCAGCACGCGAAAGATTTAATTTAAGGAACAGCAATGCAATTGTGGGATATTGAACCCCATCCTCAACTCTCACTTAAAGGCCGATTCCAGCGTAACGAACAGGGTGAAGAAGTGTGGGTAGTGGTTGGCAAACAAACATGGCAATTTAACGATGGTCAGTGGCAAAACTTAGTGGATTGTGAAATTTTTGATGGTCCACAATATTTAGGAGAAGAAGGCTTTTCTGCATTGAAAGTGGACCATGAGTTTGCTTTTTTTAAGGAAAATACAGATGTATTGATCCATGGTAAAGCTCGGAGCTATGGTAAAAAACCAGTTACGTACCAAGAATGTCGAGTTTTACTTGATGGCCATATCGACAAAACTATAGCAGTACATGGTGAGCGTGTTTGGGTTGAGCATGGTGGCAGCATTACCGTCAGTTTGCCATTGGCATTTATTGAAAAAGATATTGATTATACATGTGCTGTTGGTGGTGGCTTTGATAATCGAATTGGTGGTGGTGTTGCAGAGTCAACTATTGAACTTTTACAACAAAAGGTCCCTTCTATATTTTACCTAGGTGAAACATGGAGCCCTTCATCTAGCCAAGCTCGTGTCGCAGGTTTTGGTGCTATTCCTCCTTTTTTCGCACAAAGGCAAAAATTAGCGGGCACGTTTGACCAAGATTGGCTAGAAAATCGTAAACCTATACTTCCTCTAGATTTTGATGTCAAATTCAATCAGAGTGCCCCGCAAGACCAACAGTGTAAAGGCTATGTGTCTGGAGGGGAGCGTTTGATGATGAGTGGCTTCTGTCATAATGACACTATTGCTTTTCGCATTCCAGATGAAAAATATATCGCTATTGCGACTTTTAAAGATGGCCAAGAGCAGGCAGCTATGCCGGTTTATACTATCTTTGCAGATACTGAAACCAAACAAATTTCGCTGAGTTATACCGCGGTATTTCCTTGTCAAGGCAGGGAACATTTATTGGTATCGACAGAAGTAAAATCACAATCTAAGGATGCAATCGATGTTTAATTCAACAGGGCGTTATGTATTAGGTTGTGAAGTTGTCACACCAACAGGGATGAACCTTAACGTCGCGACAGCAGTGTCAAAAGCGGATTTAGGTTTGTTTGATCAATACAATATCCATGGTGGGGTTGAGCGATTCTCATTTACAAAAATTGAATATACCCAATCCCAAGATCCGTTTGAAAAAGTTTGTGAATTAACCAGTATCATTCTTGATTCTCTGCTGCTTCAAATGCCCCGAGTTCTTAAACCTGCGCCTTTAATGATCTCAGTGCCATCTTCGATTCCACTATTGAAAATGCAGAAATGGCTAGAGGAAAGCACTTATGCAGACTTTATTTCTTTGATAGAGGTTTTTCATGTCAGTGGGCCTCAGTTTCTTATCCAGACGCTAAAAGCACTGGATAAGTACGATGCTCTCATGTGTATTTCACTTGATTCAATGGTTGAATCATTGGAACAGTTAATTGAACAACAAAAAGTTGTGAGTACTTATAATCCATGGGGCTTGATACCGAGTGAAGGTGGAGCCGGATTAATTCTTGGTCGTCGAAATATTATTGAAACGTTAAGGCTTAAGCCTAAAGCAGAAATCAGTTATTTAGATACTGAGATTGAGACACAAGATCGGCGTGGTATGTTTCGCTTGGTGCAAAGAGCAGCAAAAAAACTGGCAAGTTTCGGTGAACCTTATACAGACATGTCAAACTTAAGAGATCATAGTGAAGACTATGGTTTTGCACTTGGAGCAAAAGCTGAACGATTTATCAACCCAGAAGAACCTACCTTAATTAATGAACTTTGGGGAACAATGGGAAGTGGCTCAACCCTTGCTCTCGTAGGTTTTGCAGCTCAGTATCATCAAGGTCATCACCCTGCATCACTTTTGACTTTTGACCCAAGTGGTGACAAAGCATTCATTCAATTACGAGCTATGTAAGAATATATTTCCAAGCACTTTGAGTTGCTTTAGGGGTATTCAATTTAGTTTCATGATGCCGACTGGAGAGTAGATCTTGAGGTATATTTTTATAGTGATTTAACGTCTCCATTTTATGACATAAATAGAGAAGCACAAAGGCAGTTAAAGCGAAGCAATAAGCAAGGAATATATTAGTAATAATAACTAAAGTTCTAGATTTAGTGTCCTTTTTTAAAACTACTATTGATACAAGCATGTACTAACAAATATCATCTAACATTAATAATACTTGTTCGATAGAAGAGTGCTAAGCAGTGTCTGATAAGCAAGAAACAGCTAATGGGTATATAAACCAATTGGTTGTTAAAGCCATTGAAAAAAAGAAACTAAATCAAAAAAGGGTGGCTAAAAATAATAAGCCAAAGCTCGAATATGTTCTTTTTTCACAATTCGATGTACTAGACACTCTTCCTTCAAACAACGGCAGGACGACAGTTTATCATCTGGCTAAAAAAGGTGAGCCTGAAAAACAACTATGCTGCAAGGTTGTCAATGAAGAGGCGCCCAATATTAGCAGTACAATGCTGCTTAATGAAGCCAGTCGGTTAGAGTTGTCACAGCACCCAAGCGTCGCGGAGTTTATTAAAGTCAGTAATGACTTTGAGCGCCCATACTTGATGTATGAGTGGATTCAAGGTGAGTCTCTTGCTGAGAAGATGCAACGCTACAGCAATAAGGGTTTTCGTCACGATCATATTGCTTGGTTAGTGTACCAATTGGCAGGTGCCCTTGAGTTTATGCATACAAGAGGTATCTGTCACCTCGATATCAAGCCATCAAATATTCTGGTTAGCGATGGAGATCATGTCAAACTGATTGATTTTGGTGCTGCACGCTATATTGGCGAGAGCGAAGCTCATGCAGAAGCCAGTCTAAACTACGCATCACCAGTCTATTTAGAGACTGGTAATACTCAGCCTCAGGATGATGTTTATTCATTAGCATTATTGACTGGACACTTATTTTTGGGGTCTATTTTTGGCGATGCTTGGCATAAAGAAATTAAAGGGCGTAAACGTCCTGGTTTGATTCCTAACCATTCTTGGAAATTGCTTAAAGAAGTAATCAATAACCCACGTGGACATGGCTATACCGCAATATCTTTTGCTCAGCAATTGGCTCGAATAGATACTCAAGCGATTGACTCTCAATCTAATGCTCCGATATTCAGTAGCTTACGTAATGCTGATCTTTTACTTACTCACTGTAAACCACAAGATAAAGTGGGATACGGCCGGTTCAAAGTATTAGAAGCGTGTTTAGCTTTGAGCGTTTGTGCGATTACTGGTAATTATCTGTATCAGCAAAGTCAGCCGGAATGGAAAGCCATTGTAAAATCTGAACCGAGTTTTACGCTGACGCAAGACTCGTTAAACTCAACAATCAAACCAGCGCAAACGGCATCTTTTTTGGCACAAGCTCCTTGGGATATAGAACACGCTTTGGCGGATATGACCAACAATATGCTAATCACGGAACCCTATCGTAAGGCTTATCAAGTTCAGCAGGCAAAGCTTAATGAACGTTTTGAGAGTCACCAAGAACAGGTTTCCTCTTATCAAAAACTGGCCGATGATTTGCCTAAATCACTGGTGAAGTTGCGTAAAGAGTTGGTGAATCTCAAAGTAAGTCTCGTCAAAGATGCGGAGTTAGCGCCTAATGCACAAAAGAGCTTTACTAAAGTCATGTCAGGCCTCAACTCGGCCTCTATTGCATCAACAAAACTGTCTGAAATTGCGGGTAGCAAAGAAAAACAGATTGCAGATTTAATCTTACGTGGTGAATCTGAACTTGCGGCAAAAGAAGTACGAGCCACATGGCAACTAAAGCAATCTGAGGCGTATTTTTATAGCCATGTTCTGCCACAAAAAGTGACGGAGCGCATTTACCAGTCGATAGAAGAAAATGCGAACTCACATTTTTATACTAAAGCCATTCAGGAAGCTAAATTCGCCAGGAGCTATTTTGGTGAGAGCGAAGAAATTAACACCAAGATTAAAGAACTGATCATTGCCAGAAGTGTCTTCATTTTATACAACACCTTAAATGAAAAATCGTTATTCGATAAGCAAAAGCTGTATGACTCACTAAGCGATCTTGAACGTTATGATATTAATAAATTCAATGATATAACAGCGATACTTGAATACAGAGCCAATGAGTCGATTAATCAAGCTCATCAGCGTACGCAACCAGCACGAGGTGCAATTGCAGTCCAACGAGCACTTAATGACTACCGAAAACAAACTAGGAGCTAATGTATGTCTGTTGTTGATATTGAGCGTTTATTAGCACCTATTTCAGAGTCTCAACCTGTAGGTGAAGATGCGAAATACGAATTCTGTTATGAAATGATGGAGTCCGAAGTAAAAAAATTTGGTTCATTATTCGGTGAGACAGTAGATTGGCAGGTAGTCAAAGATCATGCCGTTGAAGTTCTAGAGCACCATAGTAAAGACATCAAAGCACTGTGTTATTTAATTCGTGCTTTGTTAGAAGAAGAGGGGTTGCAAGGTTTTCATCGAGGTTTGTCGCTTTTTAATGGGGCATTAAATGAATTTGAAAGTCACCTTTATCCTACCCGAAAGCGTGCCCGAGATTCGGCAATTTTATGGCTAAGTGAACAATTTGAACTGGTGGTTCAACAACTGGAACAAAGTCTACCCTCAAGTGATGTTATTAATGATTGCGTGAAACTTATCGGTTCTGTGCAAGGTAAATTCGATGAATTGTACCCAGATTCAGAAACAGACTTCTTTGCTATTCGAGGTAAGCTGAATACCTTAGCTCAGCGAGCCGCGCTAGGTGCAAGTGAAGAGGTTAGACAGCCATCAGTTAATCCATCAGCAACCGTTTCAGAGGTTGCTACTTCAGAGGTCTTGGAATCAATACCAGAGCAACAGAAAGAAGTTTTTCAACCCGAAAATGATAAACCGGTGCAAGTGCAAGTCCCTGTTGATAAAAAACCAGATTTGTCAGCATCTACTCCAGTTAAACGTCAGAGCACGCCACAAAAACAGGTCGATATTGATACCGACTTTTCATCGCCAACGGCTTCTATGCGAACACTAAACAAAGTTGCTGAAGTGATGTTGAACGCCAATCCTGCAGAACCACTTGCATATCGAATTTACCGCTATATAACTTGGGCAGAAACAGATGGATTACCAACCAGTAATAATGGTAAGACGGAATTAGGTTCACCAGTTTCCTCAGATCAACTGGCTGAATATACCGATAAAGCTCAACAAGAAAGTGATATTGATTCTGTTAAACGTTTAGAGAAAGTTTTGATCTACTCACCATTTTGGGTAACAGGACATTTTCTTGTCTATTCAATGCTTAAAAATCTTGGGTTGAATGACGCCGCAGAAGCTGTTCTGCAAGAAACCCAGAGTTTTGTTGATTCTTTTCCTGGTATCGAAAAACTCTCATTTAAAAATTCTATGCCATTTGCAGATGAAGCAGCATTGAACTGGCTCGCCAGTCAACGTTCTGCTCATTCAGGCTCTCATTCGATGATAAAAACGGTTGTTATCTCGGAAGAAGCGTCAATGCCAATGGAGGATATTACCCTCGAAAACTTCGGGGAGTTTGCAGCAGAAATTGCCCAAAAGCTGGACTTAGACAGTTCAGGTCGAGGCCAATTTATACTGTATTTACAATTAATAACAGCTTACCAAACGGCTGGATTATATCCATTGTGTTTACCGTACCTTGAGAAGGGGTGGGAAATTTGCAATGCGTTTAATTTGGTTAATTGGGAACCTCATCTCTCGATGCAGCTTGAAAATTTGATTCGAGTAACACTGCATACGTTATTCGAAAAGAAGGATCTTCTTCCTCAGAAATATGAGATGTGGGAATCCATTTATGGCTAACTTAAAGAGTTAAATAAGGAATTTAATATGTCTCGTGACGGCTCGGTGGCTCCTAAAGAGCGAATTAATATCCGTTATGTTCCATCAACTGGCGATGCGCAAGACGACGTAGAATTGCCATTGAGCATGATGGTCGTGGGTGATTTTACTGCACGCGCTGATGATACTCCTATCGAAGAGCGTACACCAATCAATATCAATAAAAACAACTTCAATGAAGTTTTAGATGGTTTATCACCGAATGTAAAAATTAGCGTTGACAACCGTCTTTCTGATGATCCAGAAACGCCGCTTAGTGTTGATCTTACTTTCCAAGATATGAAAGATTTCTCACCTGAGGCGATCGCAAAGAGTGTTCCAGAGCTTAACGGCTTGCTTGAATTACGAGAAGCATTAGTGGCTTTGAAAGGTCCTCTAGGCAACGTACCTGCATTCCGTAAGAAGATTGCGGCTGTGCTTGAAGATGAAGAAGCAAGAAAGAAACTTTTGGAAGAATTAAGCATTGGTGATGACCAAGAAGCGAAGGAAGGGTAAGAGGTATCATGTCGGCAGAAGCACAAGCTCCAGAACAAGAAGTAGCCGCAGTTGAGTCTGGCTCACTTCTCGATAGCATTCTAAACGAAACGCGTTTGAAACCAACAGATGAAGGTTTTGATGTTGCAAAGCGTGGTGTAGAAGCATTTATCGGCGAATTACTCAGCAGCAATACAACAGAAAAGGTCGATCAATCTTTGGTTGACCTGATGATTTCGGAAATTGACCAAAAGTTATCTAATCAGGTTGATGCTATTCTTCATAACCCTGAAGTACAAGCGATTGAATCAAGCTGGCGTGGTCTTAAATACTTGGTGGATCACACCAACTTCCGTGAGAACATTCAGATCGAAGTGATCTCAGCGAAGAAAGATGAAGTTCTTGAAGATTTCGAAGATGCCCCAGAAGTGGTGAAATCTGGTCTTTACAAACAAATCTATACTCGCGAGTACGGTCAATTTGGTGGTAAACCAGTTGGTGCGGTTATTTGTGACTTTGCGATGTCAGCTTCAACGCCAGACATCAAGTTAATGGAATACATGTCGAATGTCGGTGCAATGTCACACGCACCGTTTATCACATCTGCTTCAGCGAAATTCTTCGGTCTAGATAGCTATGAAGAGCTACCGAATATCAAAGATCTACAGTCGGTATTTGAAGGCCCTCAGTACGCGAAATGGCGTAAGCTTCGTGATCATGAAGATTCACGTTACCTTGGTCTATGTTCTTCACGCTTCATGCTACGTTCGCCTTACTCGGTAGAAGATAACCCGATCAAAGCGTTCGAGTATGATGAAAAAGTAACAGATAGCCACGACAATTACCTATGGGGTAACTCAGCTTACGCTTTAGCATCTAAGATCAGTGAGTCTTTTGCTAAATACCGTTGGTGCCCGAACATCATTGGTCCTCAAAGTGGTGGTACCGTAGAAGATCTGCCGGTTTACAACTTTGAATCTATGGGTCAAATCGAAACTAAGATCCCAACAGAGATCCTGGTTTCTGACCGTCGTGAATACGAGCTAGCAGAAGAAGGCTTCATTGCCCTAACTATGCGTAAGGGCTCTGATAACGCTGCGTTCTTCTCTGCAAACTCAGTACAAAAGCCAAAAGCATTCAGCGATAAGCAAGCGGAAATGAACTACAAGCTTGGTACTCAGTTACCTTACATGTTCATTATTAACCGTTTGGCGCACTACATCAAAGTGCTACAACGTGAACAAATTGGTTCTTGGAAAGAGCGTTCGGACCTAGAGATCGAACTAAACAAATGGATCCGTCAATACGTTTCTGATCAAGAGAACCCACCAGCAGAAGTTCGTGGCCGTCGTCCACTGCGTGCAGCTAAGGTTGATGTATCTGATGTTGAAGGCGATCCAGGCTGGTACAAAGTATCACTGTCAGTACGTCCACACTTCAAGTACATGGGCGCAAGCTTTGATTTATCTTTGGTTGGTAAATTAGACCAGTAAATCAATAACCTAAAATCAAGCAGTCAGTAAATACTGGCTGCTTTTGTATGAGGGGCAACATGGAAAAAGGGTTTCGTTTATTAGAGCGCATTGAACTTGGAGAGCCAAAAAATAGCTATGAGAGAGTGATTTCTCATGAACATCTTATTGCCTCAATTCATCAACACCTTGGTGACCTACTTAATACTCACTCAGGCAATGCGATGATAGACAGTGAATATGGTCTGCCTGATTTTAATGATGTACTCGCCAGTAACAACAATTTAGTACGTCACATACAGCAAAATATCACATCAACGATACAACGCTTTGAGCCACGTTTGCTCAATGTCGAAGTTTATTATCGTGAAGATCACCACAACCCACTTCAGCTCGGCTTTGCTATCCGTGGACAGGTTTCTCACAATGGCGGTAATGTTCCAATGTCAATAGATGTCTACATGGGAACGGACGGTCAATTTAACATTTAATAGGTGTCACTTGAGCAACAGTAAATACTTTCAGGATGAGCTCACGTATCTGCGTGAATCAGGCAGTGAATTTGCTAAATATCACCCTAAGCTAACTCATTTTCTAGCGGAAGGGACTTTTGATCCCGATGTTGAAAGGTTGTTGGAAGGCTTTGCATTTTTAACAGGTCGAATTCGTGAAAAAATTGATGATGAATTGCCTGAGCTAACTCAATCTTTGATGACTTTACTCTGGCCACATTACATGCGTTCGATCCCGTCGTTATGTATTAGTGAGCTCCAATCTCATTCAGGAAGTGTAACCGAAAAAACACTGATTGAACGCGGTGCAGAGATGGCAAGCGCCCAAATTGAAGGTACGCAATGTTTGTTCCGTACTTGTTACGATGTCATGCTTTATCCACTTGAAATTATTGATATTGAACAAAAAAATAGCCGTAATAATTCCAGTGTTGATGTCACTATCGTGACCAATAATGACTCGGAGATCTCTCGGATTGGCTTAGATACTCTGCGTTTCCATCTGCATGGCGAAGTGCATATTACTCGTACTCTATTTTTATGGCTGTTCCGCTATCTTGATAACATTGAATTGGATGTAGGCGGTGGTTATAAGCGCACTCTATCGCCAGATATGATCAAACCTGTCGGCTACGAAGAAGACGAATCGTTACTTCCTTATGGACAGAACTCCTTTGCAGGTTATCGTCTATTCCAAGAGTTTTTCTCATTACCAGAAAAGTTCATGTTTTTTGATTTACATGGCTTGGATTGGTTAAAAGGAGTTCCACAGCGTAGTTCTGTTAAAATTAAATTTCATTTTAAGCGAGCACTTCCGTCTGAAGTTGTTTTAAAAAAGAAACACTTAAAGCTTCATTGCACACCTGCCGTTAACTTATTCGATAAAGATGCTGACCCGATTCGCTTAGAGCATCAAAGAAATGAATATAAAGTACGCCCACAAAGTAACCACCAAGATCACTATGAAGTGTACTCAATTGAAATGGTAGAGAGTTGGAATAAAGATGAACGCCGTCGTAAACCACTCATTGAATTTGAAACGTTCGAACACCAGATAAATCAGAAAGATAAGCAAGATTTTTATAAGACTAAAGTTGCAGAACGTTTGAGTGGTAGAGGGTTAGAGCGTTATATATCATTTCATACTCATAATGGTGATATTGCTGAGCTCGGCAGTGAAACTATCTTGATGAAGTTGCAGTGCAGCAATGCAGACTTAGCTGAGCGACTTTCTGCTGGAGATATTGCTTTTAACACTCATAAATCGCCGACTTATGCCATTTTCAAGAACATTACAAAGCCTACTCAATCTGTCAGCCCTCAAGTAAATGGCGAATTACAATGGCAGTTGATAGCGAATATGTCATTAAATTACTTATCATTAGCAAACATTGATGTATTGAAAGTCCTGCTTTCTACTTATGATTTTCATTCACGAGTTGACAGACAGGCTCATCGAGCGTCTCAACACCGGCTAGAAGGTATTATTTCATCTGAGATAAAACCAGTTGATCGTATCTTCCGAGGTGTATCTGTTCGCGGTAATCAATTTAAGTTAGTTGTTGATTCAAAATTCTTTGTTAATGAAGGAGAGATGTTTCTGATGGTGTCAGTGTTAAATGAATTCATACGACTTTATTCAAGTGTTAATTCATTTACGGAGTTAGAGGTTTTTGATGAATCTACAGGTGAAGTGTATCACTGGACAAGTCTTGTCGGGCAGCAGACCATTTTATGATTAATACTTTATCTGAACAATCGTATGAGTATAGTTTTTATCAAGCGGTACATTTGCTTGAGAAGTACTACAAAATGGAGCCGAACTCTAACTTTATTGCGGTCGGAGAAAATAAATACTTCAAGCATGAAAGAATTGAGTTTACGGTCTCGCCTAAGCTGTCTTTCCCTAAAAGTGATATGGACTTTATTGTCCATATGGAACGAGAAGGTCTGCAATATTCGCGCATTGAGACCAACTTTCTCGGCTTACATGGTGCAAGTTCACCTTTACCTGCGTCATACACTGAAAAGCTGGCAGGGCGTGACCCTGATGATAATCCGGTAAAAGATTTCTTTGATTTTTTCCATAATCGCTACACCAGCTTGTTATATCGAGTCTGGAAAAAATACCGCTACCATATTCAATACCAAAGTAATGCTAAAGATGCATTCTCTGGACGTATGCTGCATTTGGCTGGGCTGTCGAGTGTTATTCAAGAAGCTGAAGTAGCTGAATTGGATAGAGCAAAGATCCTATCTTACATTAATCAACTTTCGACTCGAACCCGTTCACCGAGATTGATTACAGGCATAGTTGCGCACTATTTCGCTTTACCAAAAGTACGAATGGAGCAGTGGGTCTACCGACGAGTGGCTATCTCACACAACCAAAGAAACCGACTTAATCAAGCGAACTGTATCTTAGGTAATAACTTACACCTTGGCAGCAGTATTGGCGACTTGAATGGTAAATTTAATTTATGCATTGACAGAGTTGATTTTGAAAAATTCAAACAGTTTTCTCGAGATGGTGAACAGTACAAGGTTTTGGTTGGGTTAATGCGCTTTATTCTTCGTGATCCCATGGCATGGGATCTCAAGTTGTCTGTTAATCTTGAAACCATTCCTAACAATGAATTAGGAAGAGGAGAAGGTAATTTGTTGGGGCAGACTTTTTGGCTGGGTAATCCTGGCGAAAAAGACGTAAATATCCGCGTTATTGGCAGTGTGTAAATTCAGGTTGCAGCTTAATAAGAAATAAATTTCTATAAATAAAGGCCGCTGATTAAAAGCGGCCTTGTTTTTGGAGCATTTTCAGCTTACTCACCGGCAAGAGATTTAGCTATATTATTTGTTTTATTCTCTTACCGAGAAGCCGACTACAATTCAGCGAGTAGAGTATCATTTTTTTCGCTGAGTACGATGAGGCTAAAAAAGCAACATATTAAGGTGGCCGCGTATTGTTTATCAACTAAGCCTTATTGAACTCATTAAGGCTTAGTTATTGTTTATAAAAATAATCTTACAACATACAACCGCAACTTAACGGCTTATTGGTTGATGAAGTACTACGGTTGTATCAAGTCTTTCGATCCCATTGAAAGATTCAATCTCATTACACAAATGGTGTATAGCTTGCAGATCTGGCGCTTCAATTAACGCTATGATATCAAAACTGCCGCCGACTACACTAGTTAAGCGCACTTCTGGAATTTCTTTAAGTGAGTTAGTCACCTCATTCTTTTTGCCTTTTTCACATGAAATAAGTAAATAACTCGCCGCCTTTCGTCCTTCATTTTCTATTCTAACTTGAGCGGTGTACCCTTTAATTATTCCAGTTTTCTCCAAACGGCTAATTCTTTCTGCCACTGCTGTACGCGATAAGCCAATGTTTCTTGATAGATTTGCAATAGACTCACGTCCATTTGATAACAAACTAGATAAAATCTTACGATCTAATTTATCTAAGCCTTGTAATGTCATATTAGAAATCATGTGGTCTGCCTTATTATATTTAATTATTATATCGACTCTGGGAGTGTGAAATTAAACAACTCGCCGAGAGTGAACGGGTTTTTTTGTGTCAGAGGGGTGATACGTAAACTTAATTCCCTGCCTGATACTTTTATGTCACTAATGAAGCTTCCGTTATGAGTGTTTGTCAAGGTTGAATCACCTAGCAATCGATATATCGCCCATTGACCACTCTTATTTAAAACGTGTTGTTTCCCTTCACTAGTTACATCTTGGATCGTGACTGTAATGTTAAAATCCCCATCTTGTGGAGGCCATGACATCTCACGAATGCGGCTTGGACCGTGATAGTAGCTAATATCAGCGTCAGCAATTTTTATACTGGCTCGCATAGCACTTGAATCAAGGTCTAAAACAGTGGCACTGAACGGAATCGACATTCTGTTTGTGCTCTTATTAATTAAAGTATCTCTAATGATATTGTAGTTACGTAGTTGCACCAACAGCTCTGAGGATAACGGCATAGCTTCCCCGTCTACTTGTTTCGGCGTCCATAAATTAGTGTCATAAAATGGTGCAAAGTTAGTCTGTATAAATACATCGAGTAAGCCACCAGAGGCAAAAAGCAGTTCGAAATCTTCGATCGATATCTCCTCTTTTGCATCTAAATCGAAAGGATACTTATGCAATCCAAGCTCTTTGAATTTGGTATAAACTTCACTATACCATTGAGTCTGGATACCTTTTGACGATTCAGTAATCATGACTGACCAGCTTTGCTTAACCACATCCATTAGCCAACTTCTTACCGGCTCTGGAGATTTTTGAGCAATTTGTTTCAACTTGATTAATGGATCTGCTTCGGTACTGTTCATACGATATTGTGCTGCTGCTAGAGCTGCCATTTGAGGATCTGGTGCGTCGGCAATATCTTTCATGTAAGTACGAACACGACTTAATGCTGCAATAGTTTCATCCCATGGAGTAGGGGAGTTAGGTGTTTCACTAATTTGTAATTGATTCAAAAGGTGGAACGCATGCTCAACTCGTTTCATTAATAGGTAGTCAGGCTCTACTGTTTCTTCTAGTTTTTCAGATACAATTTCTGCAGCACCGGCTAATTTTGGGTTCACTTTTGAAATTAGCAGATCCTTTTTGCCAACGGGTGAAAATTGAGTATTGTTGTATACCTGTTTTAATACCGTTGTCATTGGTGAAGATGGACCAGAGATCAAATCAATCGCATTGGTTAAGTCTCCGATATTATTATAATCTTGAACCTTGAGTTCACTTAACGCGTTGCGCCAATGGCTAATATAGTCATCAGTGTATTTTTTGCGAACCTGAGCTTTAAACTTATCCTGTTCTTTTTGCGTCGGTACAACATTATTAGTCAGTCCTAAAACCCAGTTATCACTGATGACTTGTTTAGACATAAGATCAACTCTGGGTCTGTAGAAAGTACTAAAGCCTGTAGAAGTATAGATCTTATTGAGTGTGAGTTCTTGGTTATTCGTTGGATCATTGAATATATTACTGAATTCAAAGCCAACTGCACGTTGTAAGTTAAGTGTTCCAAGATCGATGGCATCGGCTTGACTTAAAATGCCAGCATAAACTAGGTCGACATTGGATTTAGCCAATAGAGAGCGGCGTGTCGCTCGAACTACGTTCATATTAATCTCTACAGGCTGAAATTCAGTCCTGAAATAAGCATCAATATAACGAGAAGAAAGCTCAATATCGTTGGATCGACCACTTAAATCTGTCATTATTTTGATTGTTTCGCTGCGAAGGAATTTAAGATCACGTTTAGCAGGTTCGTGAAGCATTAAATAACCCTTCAATAGAGGCATAGCACGAGTAACATTGCTTTGATTCTGTGTAAGTTGAAGGCGGTAAGCCCCTTCAATTAAAGGAATCAATTGTTCTTGGACCTGTGTCAATAAATGACGGTAAGCTAACTGCGTGCTGTTTTCTAAACGGCTGATATTAAGCGGTAAAACTTCTTGTTCTAACGCTTTAGAGCCTTCCAACCAGGCTTGATAAGCAGGTTGAATTTTTAAATTAATAGTGGTCAGCTGTTGCTCAAAATTATTTTTAGGGTCGACCTGAACTTGATCATCAATATTGAGTAACTGGTTGATGATGTGTAAGTTATTGTTCAGTGTGTTGAAGAAGTAATATCCACCACCTAGCAACAACACCAAAGAAGCCACCATGGCTAAGTGACTTTGGCGCTGTATGGTCCGTAAGTGCGTTTTATTTTCTCCAGCATAGTCAGACTCAGGCAAAATTTGAGAGTCCATAAGAAAACGTGAAAAGTACGGAGTTTCGGTAAGCTGTGTATGCTCTGAAGCAATGATTGGTAGATTAAAGTAGTTACTACAGCTTTTTGCTAATAGATTATACTTTCGGCCTCCCTGTAAACTAGAATTGAAGAATACTTCCCTAATATCCAGTGAATAGGCTCCATTGTTGACATCACATAAGCGCTCTAATACATAACCAATTTCTGATTGGCAAAGATCAAACTGTTTTGGGAAAGCTAAAATCGCTTGTTTTTCATCAATATCAGTTGAGCTTGCAGAAGCATCTAAAGCGTTACTCTCCAGTACTCGTACCAAGTTTTTGTAACCATCGCGAAAATATTCGGTCAGTACGCCTTTTGATTCTTTCAAAGGAATTGAAAGAAATTCCACGCGAGTTTTAAGTGAGCTGAAGTGAACGTATTCTTTAAAGCCATCGAGCTTATCCAGTTTTGACATCATTAAGTAGACTGGTAACGCTGCAGATATCTTGTCACTGATAGAACTTAAGCGTTGTAGCAACGTAGTTAGCGTGTAATCTTTCTGCTCTGATTCTGAGATAATCATAAACTCAAAATCAATAAAGAATAAGCAACCAGCAAATGGTTTTCTTGGGTTATGGCGAATGATTTCACTTAAAAAAGTGTTCCATAATGAAGCATCACTGCTTGAAACCTCCTGAAAAACCAAACGTTGATCCGGTTTGATATAAACCACACTATCAGACTCATACCACTCAAAAAAGTCGTTCTTAGTTGTGCGAGAACGATCCATTGGTTTAATCGCACTAGAATTATATAAGAATTGACGTCGGCCTGACATTTTGTTGCCGAGCATTAAATATATTGGCTTACCTGCTGCATTAGAGAGAAGTGGTCGAATCACCATCGATAGAGCTTCATCTTCTGTTTCTAAGCGTTGTGCCCTGACGTTATTTCGCTTTTTGTACCACAACGAAAGTTGGAAAAGCAGATAAAAGGCTAAAATAGATCCAAGACCTAACCACAAATAGATCTTATTGGTATCCTCTAACCATAGGGTGTATATACCTGCAACCAGCAAAGCAAGCAAAATAGCAATTATACTGGATAGTAAAATTGGATTTCTGAATGTATTCTTCTTGAACATATAGCCGTAACTTCTTTTTGTTATAATAATTTAACTTTTATTTCATTATTTATTTATTCTATATTTATTTTTACTTAATTATTTTAGTTTGTTTATCCTTGAGTTGAGTTAACTTATAAAGGTAAACATTCAATAAGTATGCAGAACGCTCTAGTTCCTGTTGTTCTTGGTTGTTCTCTGTATATTCAATGCGTCCGAGAAGAGGGAATAATGAATTACTGTATTCGTATGCTTTCTTAGTGCTTTTTGTTGAATTCTTTTTTAGTACATTAGCGAAAGTTGTTCTAGCGTAAGAGAACTGTTTATAAATAGCATCATAATCTGTTTCAAATTGAGAGCGTTGCACCAAAAAATTGCTCCGAAGTTGCTGTACAGATGAAGAATCTGAATAAATACTGCTAAGTTCACTAGTCAGTTTATCTATATTATCTGTATAAGTAACTTTTACTGGATCATTTGGCCAATTTGTCATCAATGAATCTAATTTTTCTATTGTAACGGAACGTAATGACTGTATTTGTTCTTCTGAAAGTTCCGTCTTAAAAGAGTCAACGATAACTGCTAACTGAGGGATAGAAGCTTGCTCAATCTGCGATATTAACTTTTCATGCTGATACTGCTTATGAACAAAGTGTGATGCAAAAGCAGCAAGTATGAGAGCCAGAATGATAAAGATTACCCCTTTATTCGACTTCAGCGGCACGTCTTGTGTTTGTGTTTCTACTAAAGATTCTGACTCTTTTCTTTTAGATGTTGAGAGAGATGATGCGACGTCAACTTGTATACCTTGTTTTGGTCTTGGCTGTTCCTTTTCTATTTTTCTACTTGTAATTTGTGGCTCTTGAGCTTTTATTTGTGCTTCTTTAAGCTCTTCAATCCAAGGCTTAATTACCCGACGGATCCTACCAAACGAAGGAGACTTTATACCGTAGTGGAGTCTGAGTTCTTCTTCTATACGCAAACACAATTGATGTGCAGCTTCAATAAGCGGAAGCTCATCTGGTTGAATACGATACTTTTTAATTCTACGTTCGGTATGCTCTACCATCCACTCAATGGCACTGATTCTTGTGTTAGGCTTGGTGTGTTCTGGTGATGCGTTGTACCAATAAACTACGCATAAATCGAGAATAGAGTTCAGTCCTTCTACTAGCCCTTTAAGGCCATCTATATGTAAAGCAGCTACGGTAAAGTAACAACTACAACGAAAGTCTTTTCCCTGTGTGCTGAGTATTTTTTTAGATAAAGATTGTACGGTTTTCCATGAAACTTGCCCAGTAACCTTATTAAGAGTATTAATCTGACGTTTTATTTCGTCGAAGTCTTCTAAGCCATTTGGGTTGACGCCACTTGGGTTACTTTCATCGATGGGTCTTCTAGTGAAGTCGCTGAAAAACATATTGTCCAATTCCATTGTTCTTTTTAGTGTAGGCCTAATGCCAAATGTTTTAATTACAACGTTGTTAAGAATTTTCTCCGGACGGATTTTATAGCTAAAAGAGGAAAAATGAACTGTAAATATTTGTTAATCATTTATTATTTTGCTTTTTGTGATACTTGTCAAAAAAAGAAATAAAAAATAAGTTATTTTCATGTTTACCTTTAGTGATATGTTTCAAACTCTTCATTATGAAATAAATTCATAAAATTTACATAAATATTTACAAGGAATTTTTACAGTTTGTCGTTCTACTATTTTTATATTAATCACAAATTCTTAAATACTGTTAATTAACCCTTTGCTAATATTCTGCTGGTTCGAGGCGGCTTTAGCTAAAGTGTTTTGCATGCTTGTGATGATGCTTTTTACCCTTCTTATTAGTGATATTGCTTTTATTAATAGGTGATTTGCCTTATTTGGTGGGGGTATTTTTTACCATATTGAAAATATATTGAGAATTGCTATCTTTTGCCGCTAATTATATCTAAATGCTTTTCTAGAGGGACGACATGTCAAAGCCACGTCAGATTGGGTTGATTACCGCTATGTGTTTATTTTCTGCATTTGCGGCTGCAAAAGGTGAACGATACGGTGTATCTGTGAATATGCTAAACATAGAAAGTATGGACTACGAGCAAGGTTCTAGTGGTGATAAAAGTGTATTCAGGTACGGTTTAGTTCACACCCGCCCAATTGATGAAGATAATAATCGGTGGCGTTGGTGGTTTGGCCTCAACTATACAAATGATTACTTCGAGGCTCCCGCTAACGGTGTTTACCAAGAGTTATCTAACATAGAGTTGCGCGCAGTACCTCAATTTGCTCTAGGTAATTGGAGCATCCTAACCCCTTATATTGGTGCAGGTCTATCTGTTGGGTATTCGCAGTATTCAAATCGCTGGGCTGTAGATGAAGGTGGGCGTCGACAAGATGCATTAAAAGATTTTGAACAGTTTGAAGTTGGTGCCGTTGCGTCTTTTGGTACCGCCATCAAACTTGGTAGTAATCCAGATGCACACTTACAACTCGTACCTCAAATTTCTTATATTCTTCCAATCTACAACGAAGGTGTGGGTGGATTTGAACTATCACTCTCTTTGTTATTTTAAGGTTTAGGCATGCGCTTACATCAGTTAGTTCTATATATTGCTAAATGCCCAGAAGAGTATACAGGTTCAAAGCATATTGAAATGCCAGAAAATGGAGGCTCAATTGGGCGAGCTCCAGGCAGTGCGCTCCACTTGATTGACCATAACCGTTTTATTTCAGGAACACACTGTTTGTTAAGTGTTTATGGTGATACGTATTACATTAGTGATGTATCAACTAATGGCACTATGGTCAACGGTACTAAGATCCTTAAAAATCAACCTATTTCAATTGTTGATGGTGATACTATATCTTTGGGTCAATATGAAATTGGAGTTGGCCTAGAAAAAATAGTTGAAACGCAGGATATTGCCGTTGATATCGCTCCTGATCGTGTTTCTACTGATCCTTTAGTAAACCTTGGTGAAGCGGTTGTCGAAGAAGAAGAAAAGATCGGTGCGCTTGAAGAGTTATTCATGGAAACTAAGCAAGACGATGTGGATTTAAATGATCCCATTGCTCATTTGAAGTTTTCAATGCAACTTGAAGATGATCATCTCATTCGTGACGAAGAAAAGCCGCAAGCGAAAACGCCACAATCGGTTGAAAATATTCGGCAAGTTGTCGATGACAGTTTCAGCATTCACTCTGAATTTGATATTCCTAGCTTGATTCCCGAGGACTGGATGGGCAGCGAAGGCGAAGGTGAAGGTAAAAGTGGTTTTGTTTCAAGAAAAGACCCTGTCCTTTCTACTCAGCCTCACTCCCAAAACCGAAATAACACTCAGGATAAGCTTTTGAACCAAGAAAGCTTTGTTAAGCAGGATGATAATATTCAAGCGGGGCAGAACAAAGAATTAAATGCTAAAGTCTCTCCTTTGTCCGATAGGAACGCCTTTCAACAAGCTGATTCTCAAATTCAGCCCCACTCGAAGGTTCAGACTGAGTCTGTAAGTACTAGGCAGCCTGAATCTGCACAGTTTATTCCTGAGTTCGATATTCCAGAGTTTAGTCCCTCACCAGCTCAAACTAATGAGACGGCTCAAAAATGGGAGGAGGTAACACAAGCCTTCTCTCCAACTGCACAGCCATTGACGACTATTGATTCAGTTGTCAATGTCGACTCAGCTGCAACTATCAACTCAACTGAAAGGGAAACAGATGTTGCTTTCTTAAACACTGAACAAGTCACACAACCAGAAAGCTACGATGTTACGGACATCAGTCAAGCGTTTTATGAAGGTTTGGGAGTAAGTAAGCCTGAGTTATTGAGTTCTGAAGCATTGCTGTTTAAGCAAATGGGAACTTGTTTACGCTTGTGTATTGAGAAACTGCAAAAAGAACTTCATGAAGTTGAACAATTAAAAGATGAGACAGGACTTGGTGATATGGATGCAAATATTACTGAGCTTATGCTGACGTTAAACAGCCAGCAATTACTTTCTCCTAATGAATTAGTTGAACAAATGCTGGATGAATTGAGTGATCATCAAGTCACTTTTAATAAAGCATTAAATGAACTGTTATTAGAACAATCAGAAAGTAATGATCCGGTCGTCTTTGCGCGAGAGCTTGCCTCAAAATCGTTGTTTAACACTAAGTCTAAATTATGGAGTGCATACCTCGAATTCTATTCTGGTAACCGTCGTCAGCTTAACGAAAGCTCATTGAAAGGGCTAATTAAGAAAAGCTACACCAAAGCGTTGAGGGGCAGTCATGCGTAAGGTCATTGTATTACTTGGTTTGATTTTACTTTCAGGTTGTTCAATGTGGGAACAACTTAAAGAATCGACGGGAATTACCCCAGAAACATCATCAGTCGAGTTAATCATTGAGTCTTCTTCGATCTTAAATCTGCGTGAAGGAGGGCAATCTTCACCGGTGATACTAAGGGTTCATGAGCTGACCTCACCAGTATTATTTCGTAGCTTAGATTTCTTTGCTCTATTCGAAAATGATAAGGCATCGTTGGGTGATGAGTACATCAAACGCTATGAATTTGAAATGCAGCCAGGTGATAATATTCATCAAATGCTGACTTTGGATCCTGAAACACGAGCGTTAGGTTTCTCTGTTGCATTTAGAGATATTGATGGGTCCTCATGGCGTATTGTCGAAATGATCGAACCTCAGAGTGAATACTACATCAAACTCAAATTAGAAGGCAGTGAGCTAATCTCCGATTACACTCGCGGCGTTGAACAAGTCTATTTTTAAGGAATAAAAGCATGTCTTTATACAATCCAGTGGTTTGGCAAGATGGAATGTTCATGAAGCCGCAACATTTTCAGCAACTTGATCGCTCACAGACCAAGTTAGCGACTATGCTAAGCTCTAATGCTTCGCCGTTACATTGGGGAATCAAACTGCTTGAGATCAATACTCAGTTATTGGCATTAGGAAAAATCGGTATTACTCGCGCAGAAGGCATATTGCAAGATAGAACCCCCTTTGAGTTACCTTTGCTCGCGGAGCTTCCAGAAGTAAAAGATGTTGATCCCTCGATGTCGGATAAGGTTATTTATCTTTGTTGCCCGCTACCCTCTGAGCGTGCAGAAGCATTTGGCACACAAAAAGAAGGAGCTCGATACCATATTGAGCCTCAAGAAACCGTTGACGCTTGTTATGACTCGGAAGATGTAGGCAATATCATGGTGGGTAAGTTGAATTTTCGTCTCATGTTCGATCATGAAGATAAAAGTGCTTATACATCTATCCCTATTCTAAAGATTTCTGAAGTGAAGCCTGATGGCAGCGTTATTTTGGATGAAAGTTTTATTCCAACTTGTATCGATATTCATGCTTCAAGTGTTTTGAATAAATTTGTTACTGAGTTTGCCTCAATGCTAAAGCACCGAGCAGAATCCATTGTTCAGCGATTAGGTGTTGTTGACCAACAAGGGGTTTCATCGGTATCTGATTTCATGCTTTTACAAGCATTAAACCGTTATGAGCCGCTGTTTTGGCATTTTGCGAATGCTGAGGGCGTTCACCCTGAGTCTCTTTATCGCATTTTATTGCAAGCGGAAGGTGAATTGGCAACATTATGCTCGGTATCTCGTCGTCCGATCGAATTTATCAAGTACAACCATGGCGATTTAACCAGTTGTCTGTCTCGTGGTCTAGATAGTGCCAAGCGAACCTTAAGTGTGATGTCTGAGCAACGAGCGATGCCATTAACGCTTAAAGAACAGAGTTACGGTATTCGTACTGCGGCGATACCAGATCGTAAGATCATTGAAAATACAACCATGATCTTGGCAGTGAAAGCCGATGTCACCTTGGATATCCTTCATACGCAATTTATCAGTCAGACTAAGATCGGCTCGATTGATAACATTCGCGACCTGATCAACTTACAATTGCCAGGCATTGAGATCAAACCGATGCCAGTAGTTCCACGTGCTCTGCCATATCATGCAGGGTACACATACTTCGAATTGGATAAGACGGGTGAAGAGTGGGCGGCATTGAAGCACACCGCAGCGATTGCATTACATGTAGCGGGTGACTTCGCCAACTTGTCATTGCAACTATGGGCTGTTCGTCTATGAGTTATGCTGAAACAGATGTAACCGTCGTTTTATTCCAGCCAGAGCCCGGCAAACCAATGGAGGTCATGCCGGCCCCTGACCTGTCACGTAATATTGCTGTACAAGATCTGAATATCGACATGATGGGGATTAACCCTTTAGTCGATCAATTTTCTTGGCTTATTGCAAGCTTATCTTGTATTTCATCGATCCCTTGGTTGGATGACCCAATGCCATTTCGTGAACAAGTCGCTCGCGAAATTCGCAAAGGAGAACGAAAACTGAACGAGATGGAACTGGATCGAGCGTCGGTTTTGGTGATCCGCTACTGTTTATGTGCTGCAATTGATGAAGCGGTGTGTCGTGAAGAGTGGGGGACAAACAGTTATTGGAGCCAAAATAGTTTGCTCTCAGAGTTTCATAATGAAACATCGGGCGGTGATAAATTCTTTGTTATTCTAGAGCGATTAAAAAGTGATCCAAGGAAATACCGTCATGTTATTGAGTTTCTTTATCTGTTATTACAGTTAGGCTTCCAAGGCAAATATGGCCGTGAAGAACGCGGTAATGAAAAGCTTGCCGAGATCGGTAATGTAATCTATAGACTCATACGTGACGATAGACTAGCGGATCAAGAAAAAGTCTCGTTGGTTAACCTCAAAGCAAAATATCTTAAGAAACCACTGAAGCGAGTTATATCGCCAAAATGGATTCTTGGAATTAGTACTGCAGTGTTTACCGCAATGTATATCGCGACTTACATTATTGTCGAACTCAGGTTTGAACAATTAGTTAACATGTATAATTAATTGCAAATTTGTATTTACAAATAATTATAATAACTAAGATTTTATATATTTGAGGCTTTCCTTCATTTTTATTTGATGTTTATTTTACTGGTCGGTTGGTGAAGTACATTATCTTTTTAGAGAGATTGCGTTAAGTAATCTCTTTTATTATCAATGCATTACAGGTGAAGTTGGATGGGCTATGCGCGTGGTATTAGGAGCAGATAGTGAGACTAATGCAACTCTCCCAGATGTATATTTAACGAAAGTAGGCAAATCAATAATGTTTAGTAAATCGGACCTATAAATAACTCTACGTTACTGGTCGAAAAACGTTCGTGATCTTGCTCTAAGTATTACTTATCATGATGCTAATGACTTATTGTTTATTTATTTAGTCAATTGGCTTGATTATGCCAGCTAGTTTTAATCTAATGGATTTTTTTATTAGTTAGTATAAAACATTTGGCATTTCACCAATTAATAACTCTACTTATTAAGATATAATAAACAGATTGTTCTATTTAGTTGTTCTTGAAATAGTGCGTAGCACTGTTTAATTACACAATAAAAACAATGATGTAGAAATCTCTAGAGGGTTAGGTGAACTGAAAAATATTCCCTCGTTTAGCAATATTCTCGTTAGCCGATCTTTTAATTATCGAGATCATAACGAAATCTTACTTTGTCACTTTCATCATTTTTATATCAGATGAAAGAGTCTTTCATAAATTTGACATTTATTACGATGTTAATTCTGCATTTAACTTAGGTATCAGTAGTGTTTGAAATAATTTTTCCATTTTTATTGATCATTTTTGCTTGTTATTTACTCAAGTATTCGTGTGATACATTTGAGCAAGCAGCCGCATATTTGGGGCGTAATTTACCTGCTGGTGTAAAAGGAGCGACGGTAAATGCTATGGGTTCAAGTATGCCAGAAATGTGTGTAGTTATAGCGTGTCTATTTTGGTTTAATGATCCTCAACTAGTTATCGTGGCGTTAGGTGTTACAGCGGGCTCTGCTATATTTAATGGTTGTGTAATTCCTGCCTTCTCTATCATTTCTGCTAAAGATGAAAATGGTAAATCTACTGATCAGATCGCGTTAAATAAAAGTGCATTATTACGTGATGTGTTTTGGGTATTAGTGGCTGAAGTGGCACTTATTGTTTGTCTTGGCTTCTCAAAGTTTTCTATTTGGATGGCTTTAACACTTAACTTAATCTATTTGGGGTATGCGATTCACCTTTATATCGACTCTAAAAAATATGGTGTAAGTGAAAAAGATTATGAGTATGAAGAGATTAACGATAGAGGTATTATTGGTAACCTAGTTACGTTTAACTTTAATGCGCTTTTATTCTCTAATAATACCTTCACAACGACTAGAGCAATTGTCGTTTTAGCATTAGCAATCGCTGTCATTTCTGGTTCATCTCATATCTTGGTGGAAGGTGTTCTAGGCAGCGCTAATGTACTTGGCGTTCCTCAGTTCTTTTCCGGTCTCATTTTTGGTGCGGCAGCCTCTTCGGTGCCTGACCTAATTTTGTCAGTCAAAGACTCACAAAAAGGTGAATATGAAGATGCAGTTGCTAATCCATTGGCATCAAATACCTTTGATACAACGGTTGCTTTTGCCTTGCCATTATTCGCTTGGTTTGTGATTAATGGTGTAGATGCATTACCTATGCAACAAGATGATAATTTGACTATTTTACGATGGTCTATTGTTGGAATCACCGCGGCAGTAGGTTGTTCATTACTGTTCAATTATAAAAGAATCACCAAGTCTATCGCCTATGTTTTGTTAGCGATGTTTTCTGCATGGGCGGTTAGTATGTATTTTTTGATTCAGTAGTAGATATTTAAATCTGGCAAGCAAATTTTTATTAAGCTCACTATACCCAAGTGCATGGTTGTACTTGGGTGTTAAGAAGCTTTTATAACAAATTTATTAAATAAAAAGTTGCATCATGAACTTGGCTCATAGCCTCCAGCATCGTTAAGCCACTTTTTAAGGTGCATTGAGAGGTGTGGTAATTCTTCTGGGCCAATAAGAGCGAGGTCTAGATCCTTGGCTCTGGATATATCAATATATTTGAGAGGCCTGAAACTAATAAGCATTGCTCGGGCTTGAAATCCACCGAGAAGATCTTTAAGTGATTCGAGTTTATATAACGTATCATCACCATCTATTTTCATGCTTTTGGTCTTACATTCGATCAGGTGCAGTTTATTATTGACTATCGCAGCGATATCGATTTCGTTTTTAATTTCTTCACTTTTTGTTCGTCGACAGACCTGTAAATTGAGAGCTTTGTCCTGAATGGTTGGTATCTCATTAACCAGTTTTTCAATATTATTATCGACAAGTAGTTCCAACCATTCGCCATTGGCAAACTTTCTAGCGTCTTCCGTATTAAATGTTAAAGTTCCGTTTTGATAGTCAACAAAACCAACTTGACACAGATCATCGATAAGCCTTCCTAACTCAATGTAAGTTTGTTGAACATCAGAAAGCTCAACCGACAATACTTGTTTTTTTCTGCATTTAGTTGCTAAGTAATTGAGTACGGCTAACCCTGAGCCTAATTCAAGGGCTGATTGTGCCCAACGGTTTCCAATATCAATCAGCTTATCTAGCGTGATGTGTTCAATTATATGATCGTGTCTCTCACATTGTGCTCCGAATATGCTGAGATAATCTTCCAGCTTTATGTGATCTTGAATGAAAGTGGTCGAACGACCTTCAGGAAGTAGCCAGCAAAGTTTATCTGAAAATGGCTCAACAACGAAAATTGGCCAATGGTATTGGTGGAAGATTTCATAAATTGACAGCAACCTATGACGTAATCCGCAGCTAGCATTCAGGTAAACAGGAATTTCTTGGTGAGCTACTTTTTCTGCTAGATTTAATGCTGATTTTTTAATTTCTTTTACTGACGGTTCTTGCGTAATTTCAAAAAATTCCGATGTAACAGATTGCTTTGCTAATACTTTTTCAACACGTAAAAATATTGCAAATTCACTTCTATCACCAATAAATATAGCATGGGTACATGGAGAGCGTTTATCAAGTATAGGGGTTAACAGTCTAATTGGGTCTTTATCTATTAAGCCAACGAATATAGACATGATTGTTCCTATTAATTATATTTATTTTATAACTTTAATATTGGGGGGAGTGTTGTATTTTCAAGATCTTTGAAAATAAATTTATTAAAAGATGATAGGCTGTATTTATATAATTTATACTATTGATATGTTAATATTTCCCATTTATCTCGTCAGGAACCAAAATGAATCAGAAAGCTAATTCTAATGTGATGCATTTCATAGGTCAAGGAAGGGAGTTCTTTGATATTTGGATTGTAAATATTATTCTGTCAATTATAACGCTAGGGTTCTACACCCCTTGGGCCAAAGTAAGAAAAAAGCGATATTTTTATAATAATACATTTTTGTATAGCGATAATTTTGAATATCATGCCGATCCTAAGAAAATTTTAGCAGTTAGACTCAGTGTTATCATATTCATGGTTGTGGCAACATATATCGTGTCAATTTATATCCGAAATTACTTAGTGGGGCCACTAATTTTTATTGCTATCTTGCCAAGCTTGATACTATATAAAACAAAATCTGATGCAGAAATGACGAGTTACAGAGATATTCGATTTTCATTTAATGGCACGTTGGAAGGTTTATTTAAAGTACTAATTGGTCGAGCTCTTGTCATGTTTGCATCAATCGTGGGTTTTATCATTGTTTTTACTTGGGTTAGATACGATGCAGACTTGAAAGCCTTTGGGTTCAATTTACTGGCTTTTGGCATTATTTTTTCTTCATATGGCTGGTTCATAAGTGGTCTGTACAAATACTTTGTGAATGGTTATCAGTACGGTAACAAAAAATTCGCTGCTGACATTAAAGGGCAATATTTCAATGAGCTATATTTCAAAGTATGTCTTGTCGTTGCGCCGGTGTTTTTCGCTTTAATCTTTTTTGGCTTAATCCCTTTAGGTTTGTTCTCTTTTGGTTTAAGCGCTTTCTTACCTGAACTTATGTTGGACTATTATCCTTATGAATTACTTATGAGTTATTATTATGACGGCTTTATACCTAACTTTGTTGAAATCATAACTTTTCCAGTAGTCTTTCTTATTATGATTTTTGGTATCACCAGCTATACGACGGTTGTTATCCGTAATTATGTTTTTTCTCAACTTCAGTTAGAAGTAACAGAACAAGATGGCCCAACGTTTGAGTTTACGTCTACACTGACGTTTAAAGAACTTCTTAGTTTGACTATTTATAATTTTGCACTTCAATTTTTCACACTAGGTCTAGGCAGGCCCTGGGCAATGATAAATACTGTTCGCTATATGACAAAAAATACAGCAGTGATAGGGGACCTCAGCAAGATCGACAAAGTGGATTAGCATTGCGTGTTATCTAAAAAAATAGCCTCACTCGAGCAAAGTGAGGCTATTTAATCATAAACAAAGTTGTTTAGATGTGGTTGATTACTGTTGCTTCTAGCTGTTTGACACTATTACCACTGGTCGTCACTCCTTTTGAAGTGAAGTGCCATTCTTGATTATCATAAGACAAAAGACCGATAAAAATACCAGTATGGTCGCCTTGTTCAGTCAGTGTGTAACGGCATACTTCTTTTGACGATTGATCTCGCACTCGACAAAACGCATTGCGTACATTCTCAAAACTTTGCCCAGTAAAGCTATTGACTGTGATGGCAATATATTTCACAGAACTAGGCAATTTGTTTAAGTTGATAGAAATGGTTTCGTCATCCCCTTCACCTTCGCCAGTACGATTATCACCTTGATGATGAACCGACCTACACTTTGATCTTAGCTGACGGTACCAAATGGTATCGATGACTTGCTTATCTTTATCGATTAAGAGGCAAGAGGCATCGAGATCAATGGAGTCAGAGCCAAAAAATGAAGCAAATAAGCCTTTTGCTTTAGCTACATCCCAGCCTAAGCCGACCTTGATGCTTGACAGTTTATCGACTTCTTTTGTTAAAGAGATCGTGGTATTTTTTGATAGATTAATAGCCATTTGGATGCCTTATTGGTAACCAGCGACGATATCGCCAAGCCCTAATTGGTAGCCAGCTCCCACGGCATGGAATTCCCAGTCGTGACCATTTTTAACTAATGAACCAACCTGTACTGCGGATTCATTGGCGAATTCTTGGCCTAACTTATATTCAGCAATAAGGCCGCCTGTCATCTCATTGTAAAGCTTGATGTAACTGTTTTGTACATGAGAGAAACCGCGATTGTCATTATGAATAGTGACAAAAATTGATAACTCCTGAGCTCTAGGATCGATTGACGGTAGGTCGATGATTATCACTTCATCGTCACCTTCGCCCGCACCCGTACGGTTGTCACCATGATGGATAACGGCATTTTGAGGACACTTCAAATTATTGTAAAAGATGAAGTGACTATCAGAAAGAAGCTTTGGCTGCTCTTGAGCGTCGTGTTTACAAATAAAGACACAGCAGTCGATGTCCATTGGAGGTTCACTATTTAAAAGATCCCAACCAAGGCCTAGTTTTAACTTACTTAAAGCAGGTTCTGCTTTGTTTAAATTAATTGTATTTCCTTTATCTAAATTGATAGCCATTTATTATTCCTTATTCTTCTTTAAAAAATTAGACAGCTCTGACTTCATTTTGACCATTTTTTCATCTGCTGCTTTACGTGTTCTCGCGCCTTCTTTCTCTATCGATACGACATCTTGTAAAGTGGAAATGAGAGTATTTTGGACATGCTCTAATGTTTCTATATCAACAACAGAACGCTGATTAGCTTGTGCGGTTTGTAACGTATTCTGCCTTAATAGGTCGGCATTTTTTCTAATCAGATCATTGGTGGCATCGTCAATTTTTGTTGCCAGCTCAAGTGATTTTTTTTGCTCCAGCATGGAAATGGCTAAGGTAAATTGCTTTTTCCATGAAGGGATGGTGAGTGTTTTAATATTATTGAATTTCTCGACGAGAGTAATATTGTTGTTTTGAACCATTCGGATCATGGGTGCTGTTTGTAAAGCGAGCATTTGAAGTGACTTTAAGTCGTGAACACGTTTTTCGATTCGGTTCTCACAAGCTTGTAAGTCACTGAGCTCCTGTGCTTTAAGAGGGGAGTGCTCATTGTTTAGCTCATTTGCTAAAGATCCAATTTTATCCTGAAGTAGCAACCGTCTTGATTCACCATAAATGATGGCTTCAGTTAACGCTTTATACTGGGCAATGTTTTGTGAAAATACAGCATCCAGTTGCCCTGATCTTTCTTGTAGACGCTTTTGCTGAGTGTTGATCTCTTTAATGACACGATCGAGCTGAGTGCTAACTGAGTTAAATTGAGCAAGGATACTCTCTTTAGTTTGTCTGAATTTAGAGATGATTTTCCCAAAGAAGCTGTCTTTACCGATTAAGCCACTTAAATCTACACCTTTTGCTAAACCAACGACTTGATTTAGGTTCTCCCCCATCTCTTCAAGATCTTTAGTTCGGACTTGGCTAAGCATGGAATCGGAGTACTGAGATATCTTTTCTGCGGATTCTTGGCCCAGATTTGCAATGCCTCGAGAAGAGTAGATATCCACTTGATTAAGCTGACTGACAATGCGTTCAAACACTTCCTGTGGATTCATGTCCGCTTCATTTAAGTCACGTTTGTAATTATCAACAATTGTTTGAACACGATTATTCAGATTGGGAATCATGTACTCAGTGACGACAGTCGCTTGTGCCGCTACAGGAGTATTACTTTGAGTGGTATTAATTGGCATTACTTCTGTGTTGATAGTCGTCGACTGTACTGGCTCTTTTGCATTTAATGTTTTAGGTTTAAAAGTTTTAGGTTTAAACGCCATTATCGTAGTTCCTCGATATTACGTATAAGTTGTTCTTGGATATCTTGTAGTTCGTAGTACAAGGTAGAATCATTGGATTCATCGGTTGCAATTACAGATAAAAATTGTTGTTTCCAAACTTGGAGTATATTTACTTTTATTTCTTCAAGACGTTCAAAGCTGACTAATAAATTTGATGTATACAAGTCTAGTTGAGGAAACGTTAAAGTGATTGACTGGTTAAGAGCTAATAATGTCTGTGTTTTTCGTTCCCAGCGTTTGATTACATCATTATTACTGCTTTGAAAAGCGATAGGAATATCATTATCTGTCATGCTAGGATTGGTATCAATACTTTCCAATTTGAGCTTTAATGCAAGAATTTTAAATTGTAACTTTGTATTTAAATTATTTAACTCTTTCGTCCAAAACTGAAATTGTTCAAGTGTAGAGTTTGTTTCTTGAAGATTATCGAAAACTCGATTGATTCTAGCATCAATAATATCACTTGCATTATCAAATTCATATCGTATCTTTCTAACTTTCTCCTTACGGCTACCTAATAAGCTGTAGAGTTTAGTTGATATTTTATTAGGGTTAAATATATCAATGTTTATGCTTCTTGCTAGCTTAATAACAATTTTACCCAAGTCTAAAATTTGATCTACCTTACCTAACTTAGCATAATCTGATAAGAAGCCTTGTACTTCTTGAAATCTTTTAGATTCACCTTTACCAAATTCTATTTGCAATGCTGGATCATCAAATTTAATGGAGTTAAAAGTGTTAATAATGATTAAATAGTCAGCATTGTTGATTTTAAGATCTGGAAATTCGCGCTCACGCTTATGATCGATTTTGGCCTTAATTTCCTGATCAATATCGATAATGTCGCTTTGTATCGAACTGATCTTATTGCTAAAAAGAACTGAAGGCGCTTTGGGAGAAGGTGTTGCTAATGGAGCTTGTGCTGGCTCTATTACGGTAACCTGTGCTTCAGAACCGTCTCCATTTTGGTTTATTACTTTGGTCGATTCAACATGCCCAAATTGCTTGACTTTGGGTTTTACAGGCTCTTTAGTGGCTGGTGGAACAGCATTATTATTTTGCGTAGAACTTTTGCTGTGAAATGTTTTTACCATTATTATTTCTCACTAACCTCGCTCTGAATAAAGTATCTTTAGGTCACTTGGTTTTATAATGAATTTTTAGCTAAAATGAATTTGCTAGGCTTATTGTTCGTTTTGCCCAATTACTATGGCATGCTACTTCCATCATTTGACCATTCATTCTATAAACGGCTGGTGCATACTCTTTAAATACAGAATCGGCTTGTTCAATATGACTTATAGAATAATTTTTGAAGAAACCTTCAATGATTGAAACTTGCTTTGGATGGATGGCCGTTTTACCAAAAAAGCCATAGTTTACATCCAGTGCTAATTCTTTATTTAATGTTTCTTGATCATCCATCATGTCAAAAACAGGAGCGGACAGTTCGTATCCATATGGCCTGAAATTAATGATCAAGTTTTCTATAATCATACGTAGAGGCGTATCATAAATTGTCTGGTTTGGCATCCTTTTAATGCCAAGAATATTAAATAAATCATTGCCACCAATGCGTAGGCAAATAACCTCACCCTTTATATTCTTTAAGCTTTCTCTAATTTTTGGTAACTTTAATGGCTCCATAACATCAAGAGATTCTAAAGTCGGCATGATTTCAAAATGAACCGGACTGTGCTTAAGTACTCGATGGTAATCGTCGCATGTAGACAGATCATATTTTGGCAAAACAAAACCATCAATATTCTCTATGCCATCAAATTGCATGATTTCTGCTAGTAAGCTTGGTGTCCTAGGGCGAATAAATCTTTTAAATGTTGCCTTGTCTTGGCTCAGTTTTTTTATTGATGAGCGAAGGTTATCGATAGAGTGTTCTAATTCATGTTCAGGGACTGCATCCTCGGTACAAAACACCATACTTTTCGATCCCAGACCATTACTCATGATCGTTTGTAGATTAGGGTGGTTACATGGCGTATAGAGTGTTGCACCCAAAGAAAAGTAACTTGAGTTATCCATTTTAATTCTCGGTATTGATGAGTTTGATTAGGGCACAGGCTTCAAAAAGCAGTGAAGGATCGACCTGGACAGTGACGCCTTTTTCCTTTGCCAGCATGAGTAAATGGGCGACTTTTTCACAACGCTTGGAACGAACGATAAGAAGAGAAGGCACTCGGCGCAGCATCACTCTGGTCGCCTCGGCAATACCTGGTTTGATGTAATTAACATCTTCGATACCATATTGCTGCTTTATCGATGAGATAAATCCATCCATTTTGTTCTTTAAATCCGCCTCGGGCATGTTTGAATGCGGCGACAATGGATTAATCTTAGTAAGCATAGAGTCGGAGAAGCAAGCCGAGATCTCATCGACAAACCATTGTGATTGGTCCGCTGCTCGCAAATGTTCATTAATGACACAACCATGAAATGCATTAAGGTTGGCATCTCTCCATAAGCTGCGGGAAATTAAACCTGACACCGTAGAATTGAGCATGGATGAGGGGATTGGGTAATCTTCTTTGGTGGCACAAAAGTCGGCAACACCACCGGTATCACTGATCACATATAAAGCGGGCTGTATGTTGGTATTGTGCTGGTGGTTATAAGAGAGAACCGATGACTTTAATTCTCTGGTGATCACTCCTTTTGCCGTCCAACCATCGATGAAGACTAATGATGTCGCGTTATATTGTTTGATCTTCAACAAATAATCGAGGGCAACGGTATCGATGCCTCGATCGCGGATAATACTGATGGCGTAATGGGTCACGGTTCTTTTAAAAAAACGTTCTAATGCTCGTTTGAGCAAAACACCGATTGGAGTGCCAGCTCTCGCCAGTGATAGCAAAACAATATCGCCACTTTGATTATGATGAATGGTTCTAGCCAGCTTGAACACATGCTCTGCTAAGGTCTGCTTATATTGCTCAGTAAAATTTAAGAACAATTGTTGATATTGCTCAGAGGGCTTTGACTCTTTGTTGAGAACGTCAGAGTAATGACATTGGCCCGATTGAATTTGTTTTTCTTTTTCTTCTATTGAGAGAAAGTGCGCGTCGACCGTTTGAAGTAAAAACTCACAATCTTGTGCGTTATAACTTCCCAGTAATGGTGATAGGGTTGTTTGCATGTGATTAATTACCAAGATAGAGTTTCAGATATCTGACTTTTCGCGGGTATAAAAAGGAAATCAGTGTGTTTCATAAAGGGGATATCAGACAGACTGTCACCCATACTCAAGGTTAAAGCTTGGTCGTCTTTATTTAACCTATGATTCAAGAACTCCACGGCTAACTGCTTTTGAGTGTAAGGAGGGAGAAGGGCCATATTTCGACCGTTGATGTGGATCTTTATTTCATCGAGATCAAGGTAAGATGCCGACAAAACAGAATCAAACACCTGCTGGTAATCGATATCTTCTGAGCACTTTATACACACATAACAATCAAGATCATCTTCTGACACGATATGACATTTTGCTTGGTGCTGCTGAGAATCTAACACATCGCTGATCTGGTGATTCAATATTGCAAGCTTTTTGGACCAAGAAGAAAGGGGAAACTCATGATTGAGGTAATCCAGCCACTCTTGTGATTTTTCTCCATTGGGCTCAATAATCAGTGCGCCATGGGAAACGATTTTCCATGAGTTCAGTAAGGCATCGACTTGAATACGTTGCAGTGTGCGATGACTTCTTCCCGTGACAGGAATGATCCTAGCGCCAGACTTTGAGAAAATATCGAGCAATGCTTGCTGTTTATCGGAAATGTAGGAGCGGGGTTCACCATGAATATCTAACGAGGCCACCGTCAGGGGCGTGTTGTCCGCGAACTTCCTGCGTGTTGCCATAAAGCAGTCATCAATATCGGTGAATAAGATCATCTCCATTATTCTATCTCGCTTTCAAGTAGTGGAAAACGAGCCGCGAGTTGATTTATTTTTCTTTGACATTCATCTTCTAAAAAATGTACAGCCTTGCGTCCAACATCCTGCAAGTTATAGATATAATGCTCGACATTACGTTCATCCACTCGGAAAGCTTGCTTAGAAAGAATGGCGTTTCCTAACATAATGGGTGAGCGTGTGGTTGATTGAAAAACAACATCACCACCTCGTTGTTCGGCTTTTTCTGCGGCTAAAAACGGCAAATAAAGGTGTTCACCGTCGCCGATAACGGCTCTTGGCTGATCAATGTCTAGCTTAGGGATCGGACCATCAAATGGCATTTTGAGTCCAAAGCGACCGAGATCTTTTCGACACGCTCTAGTATCTAGGTCTTTGTCTACGTTTTTTGGTAATGATGGCGAGAAACCAGGGACTGGAATAAAAGTAAAATTACCATCTAATAAAGATACGTGTGTTACCGGAATACCCCAAGCATCAAACTGATCACGATGTTCTTGACTCAACCAGTTGACTAAAGAAACAATCACAACCTCTTTTACTTGTTCCATTTTGGGTAACAGTTTATCGCCAAGTAACTTCAGTGTTCGACCCGTTGAAATTTCATCATCAACAAGAATAAGTCTCCTACTTTTTGTAATAGAACTGAGCAATGGTTGCTCAGCCTGATATAAAATATGGTCTACAGCATGACTGTGCGCCTCATCTAATGTTAACCAAATAGGTTTATCTGCTTTGTATCGAGTTGTGTGCTGGTAATAGACATCTTGTTTTTGTTTGTTTGCTAAACTGTCAGCAAATCCTGCACCAAGACCGGTTGCAGTCTCTGCCATACCAACAACAAAGCTGCTTTCAGCTCCTACTACTTTTTCAGCTAGTGCATTATATGCATCTCTCATTAAACTAGGCTTAACAGGTATATGTTTCCCTAAAACTTTAGATACAAATAAAAAGCCTCTCTTAGGGTTTTCTCGTGAAGCAAAGTCCAGCAGTTCATTAAGTGGGATTGTTTGCTCTAAAACAGTGATGTTTAGCGAGCCATTTTTTATTTGAATGTTATGTTTTTGCATTGTTCTAAAGAGTTCGTTGTTTTGGCTCGCCTTGGCCATTCTATTCGGTTACTGTCGAAACTTTGTAAGTCGATTTGATGTATGGTTTAGAGCTAAATTTAGGGTGCTTTTTATGTGTAGATATGTTGAGTATTTTTTATGTCGATAAAAGAAATAACAAAGTTATCTACAGTATTATTTATCAATTTATTCTAATGTTAGAGCATATTTGATTTCATATGAAGTCCTATAAAATTAATAGAATTAATGATTATTTTAGTTATTCTGGCAGTGTCATTAACTATTTTGTATTTTGACTACTAATAATGACTAAATTAATAGTGTTTATGGTGATTGTGTTTTTTGGTGGATTATTTTTTATTTGACTTGAATCACAAAAATAAGGCTAGATTTACATTGGTTTATCGTAATGATTTTAATTGGCATCAGCCGTATATTTGGCAGTAGCCTTACTACCTAAAATCATCGAACTAAGTGTGAGGATAACAATAGGATACACGGGTCGCATTATCGGAAAAGTGCCATAATCAGCCATTTTTCCCTTATTTTGCATTATTTTATCGTACACAATAAAATGATGTTTTATTTATATATTGTTGAAAATAAAGAAAAAAGACTAAGTGAGCAAACAGGTGTTCGCCCGAAAGTATTTGCAAGGTATTGTTAACTAATCCAAAATTAACTGGTACAGCCAGTTGTATTGGAAAATCTAAGGGTATCTAATGAAAGTCACAAATCTATTTAAAGACAAAGTTGGTGCGTTTTCTTCTCATCAAACAGAGTTAATGAATCGGATGTCTCCAGCGCTACGCGATTACTGGAGTGATTTCTTAGGTAAAGCACAAAGTCGTCCGCTTTTTTCTAATCTTCGAGAACGCCGATCAGCTGTGGTCACAAAAAAGTCGCACACTAAAACAGAACCTATTGTCATGAAGCCAGAAGCTCGAATGCTATATGACGAGTTGAAGATGAAAGTAGGGGAAGTTATTCATGTCGGAGATTGGTTACATGTTTCGCAAGAACGCATTAATCAGTTCGGTTCTGTTACCGAGGATATGCAATGGATTCATACTGATCCTGAGCGAGCGGAAAATGAGTCACCTTTTAAAACGACCATTGCTCATGGTTTTTTAACTTTAGCACTATTACCGAAATTAACCGATTCTGTGGACCCTGATCAGCCTTTATTTCCGACAGCAAAGCTTGTGGTAAATCTTGGTTTGAATCAAGTACGTTTCCCTTACCCGGTTAAAGCAGGTAATAACGTGCGTGCTTCGAGCACATTGGTTAAAGTGACACCAGTCAAGAAAGGTTTAGAAATCGAACGTGAAATCAAAGTTGAAATAGAGGGCATCCGTCGTCCTGGTGCTGTCGTTGTGTCTGTTATTCAGCTGCACTTTTAGATGAATTGATTTGATTGTTATTGCACGATTGAATTTGTAAAAGGAGCCGAAGAGGCTCCTTTACTTTATGTTGATTAATATTTTCTATTGTTAGTGCGGTCGATGGGTAGTTTGCCGTTTGGCCTGTTATTTTACAGACCGTCACAGGATACATGAATGATCAGCTTTAACGTGCTGGATTGTAATTAGGTATGTATCCACGTTTTGCGATAATTTCCTGAGCCTTGGCAGATTTTAAATACGAGATAAATTGAACACTATCCGGATCCAGATGGTCATTGTGATAAATAAGTAGAAATGGCCTTGCAAGAGCATATTGTTGACTTTCAATATTTTTTGTTGATGGAGCCACTCCGTTAAATGATAACGCTTTTACCTCTTGATCCATTGCTCCTAGTGAGATGAAGCCTATTGCTTTGACATTATGTCTGATAAGCGTTTTAACCGTACTCGTATTATTAACAACGAGGCTATGTGGATCAATATTAGAAACGGTACTTCCATTAACCTCTTTCGTTAAGCCGAGTGATTCTTCAAAACGGTATCGAGACCCTGAAGATGTTTCTCTTGTAACGACTACGATAGGCTTATTTTCTCCGCCAACTTTTTGCCAGTTTGTTATTCGACCTTTATAAATATCATGTATTTGTTGCTCGGTAAGGTTAGCGATAGGGTTCGCACGATTCACGATAATTGCAAGACCATCATAAGCAATAGGCAGGATACTTAGATCTTTATTTTTCTCATGCTGAGTAAGGTAACGAGAGCTCATTCCAAGCTCAACCACACCTTTATTAACCATCGCAATACCAGCGCTTGAGCCTATGCCCTGGACTGCAATAAAGTTATTTGGATGGTCTTTGTTATATTGTTCTGCTAACACATCGATAATCTGAGCCATTGAGGTCGACCCTGATATATTGATTTCTTTTGCTGTTGCAGAAGATAAAGATATAACCATGGCGATAACAATCGTCATAGAGACACGTAACATAATAAGCTCCAAAATTAGATTACAAAGGTAATATGATAGATATTGTTGGTTTCATTTTTGTGAATCTGCAGTAATACGGGTCTTGGGTGTATACTTATATCCAGTAACTTAAGATACTAGCCCTACGGGAGAATACCTATGTCTGTGTCTCAAATGGCGATTGGTCGCTTGTATAAGTCCATTGAACTGCTTTGCGGCCAGAGAAACGCAAATGTTTCAGTTGAGTTAGGTAAATGCCTTTATGAACCCTTGGAAAATGGCATTGAACTTTATCAAGCACATTTTTTATTAGATTCACAACATAGCGAATACACGTCTCCGGTTGCCAAGGTATCCTTCGATGCAAAATCTCAACTTTGGGAACTCTACATACCTAAAAGCGGAGAGGAAGATTTAATTTGGATTCCTTATGAGACACTCTCAACTAGCAGTAATCTTGAAACTATTTTAGCTGAGCTAGAATCTGATCCATTGGCTTGTTTTTGGTCATAATGTTTGAAGTTATGTAACAATTGAACGACAGTGCTGAGCCGAATGTTGTTTTTATTGAACTGATTCAACGTCAAATGGTTGGCCTTCATCAGTGTGTTATTCTAAGTTCTAATTTGGTTACGAAAAGCTTTTGGAGTAATGGCGTGAATAGATTTAAAAGCCGTAGTAAAATGTGCGGCATTTCTAAAACCCGATTCAAAAGCAATGTCTGAGATTGATTTTTGTGTAATACATAGTTGTGTGGCAGCATAGTAATCCGCTTTATTTTTAAAATTTGTGAAAACGAAAGACCTTCAGCGGCGAGTCGGCGCTTTAAAGTAGCAATAGATATATTGAGATGATTTGCAACGATGCTTAGAGTAATTTCTTTTTCTAAGTGCGTTTCAATATATTCGATGGTTTGTTGTGATGTCGCTAGATTACTTGTCTCATCGATAATTGAGAGAACATTCGGCTCTTCCTTGAGTATGAGTGCGAGTAAAGCCAGTGCTACTTGTTTTTGAGTATTTTGTGGTTTCTGGTATTTGTGTACTAGTTTAAGCTATGTAAATAAGCGAGCGTCAAATATAATTCTAATAGCACTGAAATATCCTGGAAAAGCCTCTGAATTATTCAGTTCATTAGAGTTGTAAAGTGTAAAGTCTCCAGCTTTAAGCTCAATCTCTGCTCCTTATGGTTGCCTTAGAAGGAAGGTTCCGCTTTCAATAAAATAGATCCCATTTTGCTTTGTACTATAACGTTCTGCCTTTCTAGCAGCAAATCGGTGAAAGCGAAGGATATCAATATTTGGCATTTTAAAGTCACTTATATTGGGCAAATAAAAAAGCGCTCAAACCGAGCGCTTTATGGCGTTCAAAACCAATGAATTATTTTGCAGTTTGCTCTTCTGTTTGAGGGACAGGTTGTTCAGCAAATATTTGGGTTGGTTTAGCAATGATATTGCGGTTTTCTTGATTAACGTCAGTTAGGATAACCTCAAGGGTATCTCCCAGTTTGTAGACGACTTCTTTATCGATAGAAATCGTGCCGTTTTCAGCGTTACAATCAATTCGTTCCTTATTATTGACAATTAAAGCACCTGGAATAAAGGCTGATGCGCCATTTTCAAGAAGCCGAACACGTGCTCCTGCTCTATTAATGTCAAAAATTTCACCAACGAAACAGGTTTTGTTATCTGGTTCATTGGTTAGTGTGCGAGTATATAGCCAGTCGGAAACGCCACGCTCAGCCATTTTGTGATGCTTACGATGTATCGCGAGCTCATCACCAATCGCATCGTCTGGCTTCTGGATAGGTTCTTTGTTCAAAATAACCGCTTTAAGTAAGCGGTGGTTGATCATGTCTCCATATTTACGTATCGGTGATGTCCAAGTAGCATAAATATCAAGGCCCATAGCATAATGAGGAAGAGGTTGATTGCCCACTTCACTGTATGCTTGGAACTTACGAATACGATTGTCGAGATATGGGGTCTCTTGTTTGGCTAACCAACGACGAAGAGCTGCAAAGCCTTCCAGTGTCTTGATTGACTCCGCAGTAAACTCCAATGTCGCTTCTGGATTGATAAGCGCAATAACATCGTCGATCTTTTCTGTTTTGAAGCCAGCGTGCGTATTAAAGACGCCCAATTGGAACTTGTCGTTAAGCACTCTACCCGCACAGATATTGGCTGTAATCATGGCTTCTTCAACTAGGCGATTAGCACTGCGTCTTAGATCGGCATGAATCGCGATAACGTCATTATCTTCACTGAGTTCAAAACGATAATCAGGGCGATCTGGGAATACAACGGCATTATTTTCACGCCATTCAGCACGAGCGAGCGAGAAGGCATAAAGGTCACGCACTGTGGCAGCGATCGTGTCGTCTGGTTGCCATTCATCGGTTAGCCCATGTTCAAGCCAATCTGAAACTTTATTGTAGGCAAGCCGTGCATGAGAGCGGATGTTCGCGGCGAAGAAACGGATATCATCAGCAATAACCCCTTCCTTGCTGACCGTAACGCTACAACAGATAGCAGGGCGAGTCTCGCCTTCTAGCAGAGAACAAAGATTGTCTGCTAAATCACGAGGTAACATAGGAATGTTCCGTCCTGGTAGATAAATGGTATAGCCACGCTCACGAGCAACTTTATCCATGCTGTCGTCAGGCGTGATGTAGGCCGTTGGATCCGCAATCGCGATGGTCAGCTCAAAATCACCCGATTCGTTTTGCTTAGCATACAAAGCATCATCCATATCTTTGGTTGACTCACCATCAATAGTGACGAAAGGAACGTGGGTCATATCAAGGCGATCCAGATCGGCATCGTCTTGCAGTACCCAGTTATCGATTCCCTCAGGCTCTGAGTTTGGTAACCCATTTTGAGCGAGCGTTACCCACCAAGGGGCAATTTTATCATCGGCATCGGTGATCTTTTCGGTGATCTCAACCAAAAAGGCACCCTCATCTTTAAGAGGATGACGAACAAGGTTGGCAACAACCCAATCACCTTCTTTGAATTCATCGGTCTTTAAGCCTTTTGTTAATTTTGCTTTAAGAGACAGCTTTTTAAGTTGTGGGTGGTCTGGTACAACGTTGAGTTTGCCTTTGAACAACTTAATACGGCCAATAAAGCGGGTAAAAGCTTGTTCTAGGAGCTCTTGTGGCTCAGCGACTTCACGCTCTTTTTCCGTACGAATAATGGCAACAACCTTATCACCGTGCATACATTTTTTCATGTAAGCGGGTGGAATGAAGAAGCTGGTTTTATTATCGACTTCAAGGAAGCCAAAACCTTTATCGGTTGCTTTAATAGAGCCTTCTTTTTTAGGCAGGGTCTCTTGGATTTGCTGCTTAAGTTGATTTAATAGCGGATTATCTTGAAACATCTTTATTTAACTTACCAGTTGAGTTGCACACACTATAATCATTGCGAACTATGATTACTACCTAAGGACACAAAATTACCGATGTAAATTGGGTAGAATAGTGTACTTTTCTTTATCAAATATGCTTGGACGTTGAAAAATCATTCTAAAAGTGCGATTTCTGAGAATAAATTGTGATGTAATTCAATTTTTTCTGGCTTTTTTTATGCATTTGAGGAATAATCCGCGTCCCTTAGTTGTCCCTAATGGCTTATCGCGGTTGTGTACTGTACTAATTCTTGTCTGAACCTATCAGATGAATCAGTATCGAATTGGAAGAGCATATGGGACTGTTTTTTGTTTAATTAAGTAGGATCCCAATGCAAGATTCTGTAATTAAGTTCAGCGAGTTATCACTGAATGATTCTATCCTTTCTGCTCTAGACGGAATGGGTTTCGTGTCTCCAACTCCAATTCAAGCAGCGGCAATCCCGCACTTGCTAAAAGGTTCAGACGCGCTGGGTAAAGCACAAACAGGTACAGGTAAGACAGCGGCATTCTCTTTGCCATTGCTTAACAAAATCAAACTTGACCAACGTAAGCCACAAGCTATCGTTCTTGCTCCAACTCGTGAGCTAGCAATTCAAGTTGCGGCAGAGATGAAGAACCTTGGTAAAAATATCAAAGGTCTTAAAGTATTAGAAATCTACGGTGGTGCATCTATCGTTGATCAAATGCGTGCTCTGAAAAGCGGTGCTCACGTTGTTGTTGGTACACCTGGTCGTGTTCAAGACCTTATCAATCGTGAACGTTTACACCTAGACGAAGTTCACACATTCGTTCTTGATGAAGCAGACGAAATGCTGAACATGGGCTTTGTTGATGATGTTACCGAGATTATGGAGCATGCACCTGCTTCAGCACAACGCGTACTTTTCTCTGCAACAATGCCTCCTATGTTGAAAAACATTGTAGAGCGCTTTCTACGTGATCCAGTCATGGTTGACGTTGCAGGTAAAAACCATACTGTAGACAAAGTACAACAGCAATTCTGGGTAGTAAAAGGTGTAGAGAAAGATGAAGCAATGTCTCGTCTTCTTGAAACTGAAGAGACCGATGCATCTATTGTATTTGTACGTACTCGTCAAGATACTGAGCGTCTGGCCGATTGGCTTTCTGCACGCGGCTTTAAAGCGTCTGCATTGCACGGTGATATTCCTCAGTCTTTACGTGAGCGCACAGTTGATCATATTAAACAAGGTGTGATTGATATCCTAGTTGCAACTGACGTTGTGGCTCGTGGTTTGGATGTTCCACGCATTACTCATGTATTTAACTACGATATTCCATTTGACGTAGAATCGTACATCCACCGTATTGGCCGTACTGGTCGTGCTGGACGTAAGGGTAAAGCAATTCTATTGGTTCGTACTAACCAAATTCGTATGCTTCGTACGATTGAGCGTGTGACTAAGTCCTCAATGGAGGAAATCCAACTTCCTTTGCGTGATAAAGTTGCTGAAGCTCGTTTGAACAAACTTGCTGAAGAACTTGAGTCTGAGAAAGAACACAAATCTCTAGATAAGTTTGCTGAACTTGTAGAAAAGCTGCAAACGACATTAGATATTGAGCCTGTGACTCTAGCTGCAATGCTTCTTAAGCGTCAGCAAGGTAAGCGCCCTCTATTCTACATTGGCGAAGACCCAATGATTGAAGCAATTGAGCGTGATAAACAACGTCGTAAAGAACGTCGTGAAGGTGGCGGTCGTTCAACAAACAATCAAGATTGGGATACATACCAACTTCAAGTCGGCCGTGAACAAGGCGTTCAAGTGAAAGACATTGTAGGTGCGCTTGCTAACGAACTTGGCCTAGGCAAAGGTTCTATTGGTGCAATCAAACTTGCACAAGGGCATACCTTTGTTCAGCTTCCTAAAGCAATGACTTCAGATGCTGCAAATAAGTTAAGTAAACTGCGTATTCGTCAAAAAGAAGTCGGTGCTGTTGTATGTGACTTTGATGATTTCCGTGAATCTCGTGGTCGTCGTGAAGGTGGTCGTCGTGATGGTGGACGTCGTGATGGCGGTGGTTACCGTGGTAATCGTGAAGGTGGACGTCGTGAAGGCGGCGGCTACCGTGGTAATCGTGATGGTAACCGAGATGGCAACCGTGAGGGAGGCGAACGTCGCTTCGATCGTAACCGTGGTGGAGACCACCGCGGTGCACACCGTGGTGAGCGTGGTCATAGCCGTGGTCGTCGTACACCAGAAGCATAATATGTTGCTTTGCTAATGTAATTTTTGAAACCGAGCTATATGCTCGGTTTTTTTATATTACCCATTCTCTATATAGCTAAACTATTCATTATTAAAAATTTTCTTCAATCCAGCACCACTAGCCAATTCAGTATAGTAGTTTATTTATAAGAACTTTTTAAATACTATTAATTGTCATAATCAAACCAGAGTAACCGTAATGAAAACTAAGCTTTTGTTGATAAATTAAAAAAATATTGCATAATGCTAGGCATACTTAATTAGCAATCAGTCATGTTTTCTTCTACTGATAGTGCTTGGGTATAACGTTCGTCACATAATAAGTGCCAACCTTTTGGTTTGATAATGGGTAACGTGAAATGTCTAATTCCTACGTACTGGTAATTAATTCTGGTAGTTCTTCTCTAAAGTTTGCTGTCATTGATTCACAATCAGGCGATACGGTTCTGAGTGGTCTTGGAGAATGTTTTGGTCTTGCTGATGCTCGCATGAGTTGGAAATTCGATGGTAATAAAGAGGAAGTTGCTCTATCTGGTGAAGGGAATCATCACAAAATTGCAATAAGTCAATTAGTTGATTTGACCGAAAAAATTGGGCTTACTCCAAAGTTGGCCGCAGTTGGGCATCGTATTGTTCATGGTGGAGAGAAGTTTACTCAAACTGTGCGTATTACAGAAGATGTAACTACTGAAATAGAAAAACTGGCCGATTTAGCACCGCTACACAACCCCGCTGGTGCGATAGGGATCCGAGCTGCAATCGAAGCATTTCCTACTTTGCCTCAGTTCGCTGTATTTGATACTGCCTTTCATCAAACCATGCCTCAAAGAGCTTACACTGGCACAATTGCCAACGAATTGTATACTGATTTTGGTATCCGTCGTTACGGTTTCCATGGTACAAGCCACTACTTTGTTAGCCGTGAAGCGGCAAAAATGGTCAATAAAGCCGTTGAAAAGGCAAGTTTTATTTCTGTTCACTTAGGTAATGGTGCATCAGTATGTGCTATCAATAATGGTGAGTCTGTTGATACTTCCATGGGGTTTACGCCTCTTTCAGGTTTGATGATGGGCACACGCTGTGGAGATCTGGACCCTGGCATTATTGAATTCTTACTTAAAAAAGGCTGGTCGCAGGAAAAAGTCTTCAACGCGCTCAATAAAGAATCCGGGTTCCTCGGTGTATCTGGCTTAACGAGTGATGCACGCGGCATTTTAGAAGCCATGGAAGAAGGGCATGAAGGTGCGACGTTGGCGTTTCAAGTCTTCACTTATCGTGTTGCCAAGTATATTGCGTCTTACTTAGCAGCGTTAGACTCTTTAGATGGTATTATATTCACAGGCGGAATCGGTGAAAACTCCTTGCCGATCCGACGTGAGATCATTAAACATCTAAAACTGCTTGGTTTTGTTGAAGACGAAAAAGGCAACGAAGAAGCAAGGTTTGGGCAGCCTGGTGTTATTGCTACTTCGAAGCTTCTGGATGCTAAAGCTTTGGTGATCCCAACGAATGAAGAGTGGGTCATTGCACAGCAGTCGGTAGAGCTTCTTTAATAGAAGGTAAAATTATACAGTTAAAAGCGAGCCTGGTGCTCGCTTTTTTGATCTTGTATGTGGATAGACTATCGCTAAGAATATGCTTTAGGGATTTATTGAATATGTAGTGAAAATACGAGCTTGTTATAAAATATTGAAGACTTATATAGGGTGTTTATTTAAATTCCTCTCTATTAGCGCGGTTATGGCAATATTTTCTGACCCGCAAAGCTTTTAACTATGATGTACACAGCTGAGCAGATCAGAAATATACCATTTTTTAAACAAGCCCATATTTTTAACCATCCTTTTAACAGTCTAAACCGGCACCTTTAATTGCGTTGAGTTTAGAACGACATGCTCTTGTGTGAAAGTGACTGAAAAAATGGCATTTTACCTGTCAGATTGCCACGGTGACAAGCCTTCTATACCTTGATAGAGTTTGGATGTTTAGCGTGTGGTGATGAACCATTGCCGTCTATTTCCTCGCTGTTATAAGCTCCGAATAGTATAGTTAATGGTGTAATATCTACTATTCATGTACTCGTGTTGTCAGTACATTTAAAGTTAAAGCTTAACTCTGGTTACCGCACGTCAAAAAGAAACTCCGCAGCAAATCACGCAATTTGCAATCACTTTTAAAATACACCCGATTTGGACTACAACTCAATAACGAGTAAGGTTTACGTTTCATGCAAGAGTTTTTACTCATACTTAAAGTCATTATAATTTTATGTGGCATTGTTTCTTTTTTCTCACATCAGAGTAAGAAAGCCAGATTAAAAGAGCAAAGAGCCAGATTATTTAGCGCCAGACGTGGGATTGATCTCTCGGAAGAAGAGTGCTCCGCCATCTCTGAGCTTTGGGAATTGGACGTTACTTCTTCAGAAGTGTATTGCATAGATGAACGATTAGAAGTTCATGCTGTTTCTCCTGAAAACGACAAAGATGAAGAGATGGGTTTCTTTGCTCTGGCTGGATATCCCCTCCTGATGGGTGACAAAGCCATTGAATACATCGACGAAGAAAGGATCAATGCAGAAGTAGTTTTGCATGATGACATGTTGATTGTCATTGCTCTCAAAGACTACAACATTGTTGATTGTGTCAATGATACTCTCCCAGAAGCGCCGAACAATGTGTTGAGTGGTGACTGCTTACAAAACACAGAGTATTCAGAGCAAGCATGTTTAGATCAGCCTGCGACAATAGCAGAAGACAACACACCAATAGAGCAAGAGGATATCCCTGCGGTATTTAAATATGAACGTCCTGTGACGTTGCTTGAAGCTCGCTATCTCCATCTTTCTTTTCCTTTTTACAATATACTCGTGCCAGCTCTGTTACTCTTGGCCATCGGTATTTTTTTATACGTCACTGATATTGGCCTCTCATTAGAACCGGGTTGGCTTTCAGCTGCGATTCTCGCTGTCGTTTGTTGTGCCACGTTACTTTTACTCACTATTGAAGGCCCCAAACCCGCCACTGAAAACTTGGTAGTGAAACGTTACTTTGGTCAAATTAAAACGATGAGGATGAGAGATAATAAAATATGGGTCGTATTCATCGCGCCAAATGGTGAAGCAAATGAGGCATGGATACCAGACGAATGGCAAAACACAGTGAATTTGGATTGTGACGTTCAATTTGAAATTGAACAGAGTCAATCTGCCGTTATGAGTATCGGCTTGAACGCAATTTCAGAGCAAGATACTGTTAAGAAAAAGCCACGATATATCGTAGCAGCAATAGGGTTATTATTTGGCATCTTTTTTATTGCGTTCAATACCCATTGGGAATGGCGAGAAGCTAGCCTTGCAATATTAAATAATAACTCTTCCTATCAGATTAATAGCACTGCTGACTGGCCAAAAAATGGATTTAAAGCGGGTGATAACTTATCAATAACTCAACCGCGCTTATGTCTGGATAGCCGCTATGAAAACAACCGATTGGTTTACTGTAAACAATTTGAATATCCTTTAGTTGACGATGATTTTAAAGTTACTCCCGATGAAGCAGTAATAAAAGCGTATATTCACTTTATTAGCGAAGCTCCTGACTTTGCCCCCGAAATGCCACAAGAGATTTACGACTACGCAGCACGAATGGTCAAAATAAGGAATAGTTTAGGTCTAAATTACGAATATGGTTCTATCGGTACGCATCGTATCCGAAGTCGAAGTGAAATGGCTATGTTTACTGTTGAAAGTTTACAACTCATTGCCAATCATATTACGCCGTATTGCTCTACAGATAATCAATCAGGAGAAACTAACCGAGCTGAAAGCCCATCAGTAGATGAGCCTCGACTAAATCAGGCCTGTACTGAATTTAAACAGCAATTTGCGGCGCTATGGGAAGAAGCAACCAGTAGTAGTTGTGAAGTGTCAGTGTGTTGGGATGAAGCACTCAAAGGAATGGGACTTGATGATGATTCCGCGGTAATCAATAACGAAGATGCCTATTTTTCAAGCTTGCGCCGCCTCAAGCAAGAAATATGGCAAGCCACTAAAGCATCATTAACACTTTCAAGCCCTGAACAACCAACCATTACTATTGATTGGTCTGGTGAAAAAAGTGAAGAGTTACTTAAAATTGTACGGCTACGATCTAAGCTAGACCGAAGCAATCAAGAAGAGCGTATCAAGTATCTAAATGAACTGCTGTTATTACAATCTGAAGCTGCACAGAAAAGCGTGAAAGGAACCATTTTAAGTGTGAGTAATAACGAAGGCCACCTTACTCTGACGGTCGTAGAAAAGATAAGCGTAAAGCAAGCACTAAGCACCGTCATGAACTTTACTTTGATCGTCTTTTTTGGCTTACTCATCACGCTATTATTTATTGTATATTTTCGAAGTGGACGGCCCATAGTAGATAAACAGGTTAAATCAAAAGATGCATGGATAAGCTAGTTTCAACTACTTCATCTAAAGGATATGTCATTGACTTAAGAAAGCTCTTTCTAGTTAAAGGGCTCTCATTTGTTGCTAGGCAAAGCAGAAAAAATGAAGTTAGCCATGCTGATCGTTAGTCATCAACGAGAACAATCTTTACTTTTATTAGATTAGCTTGATTCAATAATCATGTTGTCTGAGGCTTTGCGTAATTACCGTGGTGTTTTTATTCTAGTTAGTCATGATGATGGTTCGTAAATTAACCTGGAATTCAAAGATAATTTATTTTTTTGCTAACTTTTTTATCCGATAGATAACCTTAAAATTTTGAATTCCTACTCCCTACTACCAGCGCTCATACAAGGCTGGTGGTAGAAAAGTGTAGAATGTTCACTGGATATTTATATGATTATCTCGCGTGTCATACATTTCAGGTGTGGTATGTAAGCCTCCTGCATAACCAGCCGCTTCAAGTGTTTTTCGTACCTCATTCACTTGTTCTGCTGTTACGGGGACTTGTTGATCTCCAAGGTGTTGGCGAACAAATGTTATTAACTCCGCTAATTTATCGTCAGAAAGGATTTCTTCGAAGCTTGCCATCGGCATAAAGTTTCTATCTGGGTCAATATAGGTTGGTTGTAATCCTCTTACAGTCACAGCGATGGTATTAAAAGGATCACTGTGCATAATGATACCATTATTAAGCAGCGTTGGAGCGATAGGATTTCGGCCTTTGCCATCATCACCGTGACAAGCGCCACATGTCTGTTTATAAGTTGCATAAATAGGCTCCTGATAGGCGTGCTGATCAAATCCTTTAGGGTTTAATGGTATGGCTTGCTCATCACGGAAATTATAGGTATCTCCATTGAGTAGGTAGTAAGACATAGAAGCGATATCTTCTCGTGTCATATAACTTAGACTGTTTTTTATTACATCAGCCATTCCTGCGAACGCAGTACCTTTATCAGAATGTCCAGTGTGAAGAAAATCAGTTAATGTTTCTTCGTCCCACCCATCGATATAAAGTTCTGTAGCTGTAATATCGGGAGCGTTCCAACCGTCGATCAGGTTCCCTTGGAAAATTCGCTCCGGAATAAGAGCCATTGCAATATTCCTTGGTGAATGGCACTCGGAACAATGGCCCAGTCCACTAACCCAATATTTTCCTTTTTTCCATTTATCTACATCTTTGACTGTAGTTTTCAATTCATCAGGTAGTGTGTAGTCGATGGGATCTGTATCCATAAATACAATGTTCCAGCCAAGTAGACCTAGTCTGATATTGGCGGGGAATATCATGCTATTATTATTATCTCTTCGGGCTACAGCAGGAATGGACTGCATATATTCCCATAAATCTTTCATGTCTTGATCGGTTAAGTGCTGATATGAGGTGTAGGGCATAGCAGGATAGAGGTAGCCATTTTTTCCTTTACCATGAACAAGTGCATTACGAAAGTCTTCATAATCGTATTTTCCAATACCTTCACTGACATGAGGAGTGATGTTGGTTGAATAAACGGTACCAAAAGGGGTAATAAATGGAAGGCCACCAGCAAAGGGTTCTCCACCTTCTGCACTATGGCACGCGATACAGTCACCTGCATAGGCAATGTATTCACCACGTTTGACCGCTGTAGGGTCGAGGGCATTTAGTTTATTGGCCTCTTGTTTTTCAGCATCACGTAGATAAGCACCAATAGCAAGTATTTCATTATGACTTAATTGGTGTTCAAAGGCTGGCATTATGTTATTCAAACCTTTGTTAATGGTATATTGAATCTCTTCAAAACTGCCTCCATGGAGCCAAATTCCATCTGAAAGATCGGGAACCCCAGTTGCTTGATTCGCAACAGAGCCATCACCGTGGCAAGATGAACAGTATTTAATAAATAGGTCTTTACCTAACTGAATTTTAATCTCTGGAACGTCACTATGGCGTTTGTTAAGGGAGGCGAGATAATAAGAAATCTTGGCTACTTGATCTTTTCGAAGAACTTCAGACCAACCGGGCATGGCTCCATTTCTTCCTTTTTCTATCGAGTGGATAACAGCATCATCATCACCGCCATAGAGCCACTCATCATCGATTAGGTTAGGAAAATGTTTTTGTCCTTGCGCATTATCCTGATGGCAAGCTGCACAATGAGTCTTAAATAATGTATGACCACTTTGAACAATACCTTTATTTTGTGCTAGTACTTCAAGAGATGTGTCGGGCGCAGGATCTAACTGTTGGTCGAGAGTGGTAGATGGCGAACTGAGTTTATCATCACTTTGTTGCCAGCTAATTAAACCTTGCCATTGACCTAAGCCAGGATACAAAACGAGATAGCCCGCCGATAGAACAAATGCGATAGCGTAACTAACAAAAAGCAGCCTTGGAGCAGGGGCGTCTTTTTCATCAATACCATCAAAAGACTCAATAGTGTGTTCTTGATCTGCACTATGATTATTTCGCCAATACTTAATGACGACACTTACCATTAAAATAAAAAAGATAATGGTACAGGCTATTGCCCATAAGTTCCAAAATGTGCTCATGGTGTCACCCCCTGTGCAGTATCTTGGCCAAGGCTTTGCAAGTAGCGAATAAGTGCTTCGCCTTTAGTCTTTCCTCTCACTTGTAAGCGGCCTTCAGAAATCTGTTCGTTAGTATAGGGGACGCCTAAATCACGCAGCGTTTTCATTTTATCGCCAATGTCGTCCCCAGTTAGTGTTTGTTCAAATAGCCAAGGATATGCTGGCATGATTGAGGTTGGGATCACTTGACGCGGATTAATCAAGTGCAGAGTATGCCATTGGTCAGAGTATTTTCGGCCGAGGTTTGTCAAGTCAGGGCCTGTTCGTTTAGAACCCCAAAGGTTTGGGAATTCGTAAATATCATCTGACTCAAGGTTTGCTCGTCCATTTCGTTTTATCTCTGGTTCAAGTGGACGGACCATTTGAGTGTGACAAACGTGACAACCTTCACTTATGTAAATGTCTCGTCCCGCGAGCTCTATTGGGGTTAGTGGCAAAGCCAAACTGTGTTTCGCGATATCGTCCGTTCGCATAATATTGGGTACAACCCATACTGCAAGAGAAAATGAAGCCACAACGAAAGTCGAAACAATCAAGATAATCACCGAGTGGGTAAAGTCTTTACTCATGATTAAGCCTCCTTCTCAGTTACAACAGTTGGAGTGCGTACAGTTTTGTAAAGATTAAATGCCATGAGGAATAAACCAAATACAAAAAGAGCTCCGCCAACAAAGCGCAAGAAAAGCCAGGGGGCTTTAAAATTCATTGCTTCAACAAAGCTGTAGATCAGCTCGCCATTATCACTTTGAGTCAGCCACATGTAACCTTCGCCGATTCCTGCTACCCAAAGTGAGATGGCATAGGTAGCGACACCGGCATGTGCTAACCAAAAATGCCACTTGATCAATCTAGGTGACCATAATTCATTTTTATTCCATAAACGAGGGATAAAGTAATAGAAAACGGCGATACCTGACATGCCAACCCAACCAAGAGCTCCAGAATGAACATGGCCGATCACCCACTCAGTATTGTGGGCAAGCATGTTAAACCAACGGATAGCAAGTAGTGGACCTTCAAAAGTCGCTAAACAGTAGTACAAAATGGCAGAGAAAAAGAACAAGCAGATATAATCAGACTTGAGTTTTTGCTTATTTTGTAAAAGAGTCATCGCACTGTTGAAAGCCCCTGCCCATGAAGGTAACCAAAGGATAAGCGACATAACGATCCCGATATTTTGTACCCACACTGGGACTGACGAATAGATAAGATGATGTGTGCCTGCCCAAGTGTAGAAACCAACTAGGCCCCAGAAATGAATTACAGATAATCGATAGGAATAAATAGGACGTTCGGCTACTTTGGGAATGAAGTAGTAATTCATTCCGATGACTCCCGCCGTTAGCAAGAACCCTACTGCATTATGCCCCCACCACCACTGTACTATAGCATCTTGTGCTCCTGCAAAGACAGAATACGATTTCATCAGTGACACTGGCATTGCTAAGTTATTGACTATGAAAATCATGGCAATAACTATAATGAACGCTGCAAAAAACCAGTTTGCTACAAAGATATGTTCGACTTTACGTTTTGCAATAGTGCCAAAAAATAAAATGGCATATAGTACCCAAACGAGAACGATCAATAAGTCAATTGGCCACTCAAGTTCTGCGTATTCTTTCGACGTAGTATAACCAGCAGGCAAAGTAAGAAGTGCAAGAAGTAGTACTAGCTGCCAGCCCCAAAATACCATCCAAGACAAACTGTTATTAAATAATCCACACCTTCCGGTACGCTGGGCGATATAAAGTGACGTTCCCATGAGTATGTTGACTACAAATCCGTAAATGACCCCTGAGGTATGTAAAGGCCTCAAGCGACCAAATTGAAAGTATTGCGAATCGAAATTAAGTACTGGCCAATACAACTGAGCCGCCAAAATAACACCGATGATCATGCCTAAAATAGCCCATATCAAAGAGGCCAAAACAAAATACCTCACAACTTTAGTGCTGTACTGTATCGTTTCTTGATGCATAAGAATACTCCTGACCTATGGCTGCGTTTGGCTTCCTAACTTGGAATAGAAATGGGAAATGTCTTCGATGTCTTGATTCGAAAGAACATCGGCTTGCTGCTGCATCAGAACGGCAAGACCACTGGTTCTTTCTCGAGTTTTATAATCCTTAAGAGAGGAGATTAAATAACTTTTATTTTGTCCCCGTAGATTGGGGTAGACGTTCTGAGTTGCGATACCATCAACGCCATGGCACGTCATGCAGACCTTTGCTTTTTGTTTTCCAATTTCGAATTGTTCGTCAACGTCTTTTGCATGCAATAAAGAAGATAAACAGAAAGCTACAAGAAAAGTGGCTTTCAAGGAGATCATCAAGGTTAGATTAATGCTCTTTCTCATCACTGGGTCCTTAATCATTGTATGTTAAGTAAAATGAAGTCGCGTTGTTTAACTCTAAACTTCATTTTGGGTGAATAAGCCAGTTAAAAAAACTTTGTTATTGATTAAATAGTAATCACCTAAATGAGATATTGCTATGTTAAGCTCAATTTAGTTTGATTATTTTGTAATTAATCTTACGTACCAAAAATAGATACAGAGCAAAACTAATAAGTAAAGGGCTAGTGGAAGAGCAAAGTGTATTGTTGCGTTCTTGGTAGAAGCTGAAAATATCGAGCAGTCAACCAATAGCTTAAATTACAGGTTGACTGATCTCTAAGAAAATAAGTGTTTGAGAATAGATTAATGAGATTTCAAAGCCAATGAAGCTTTTGAGTTAGGTTGACGACCAAGTACTTGACTTATCATCCAGCCTGCTTGAGCTAATAAGGAAAGATCGACGCCGGTTTCGATGTTTAGACCTTGGCATAGATAAAGGACATCTTCAGTTGCGACATTACCGGAAGCTCCTTTGGCATAAGGGCAGCCTCCTAAGCCTGCAACACTACTATCAATTGTTGATATGCCCATACTTAGTGCTTGATAGATATTAGCTAGCGCTTGGCCCCATGTATCATGAAAATGTACAGCAAGTTGGTCTATTGGTACTTGGTTTTGCACACACTCCAACATCCGTGCAACACGTAAAGGTGTTCCTGTACCAATAGTGTCTCCCAGTGATATTTCATAACAACCCATTTCGATCAGGGTAGCGGCTATGCTGGCGACTTGCTGAGGCTTTGTTGGACCTTCATAAGGACAATCTGCGACACAAGAAAGATAGCCGCGAACGGGAATATTTTGCCGCCGTGCAAGTTCAACCAATGGTTGAAACCGACTCAGACTCTCAGTGATTGTACAGTTAATGTTTCGTTGACAGAATTCTTCTGAAGCTGATGTAAAAATAGCAATTTGGTTTGCTCCCGCTTCCAGTGCTTGCTCTAATCCTCGTAAATTGGGGGTTAAAGCCGAATAAATAATGCCAGGATGACGTTCGATACCTTGCATCACCTTTAATGAGTCTGCCATTTGAGGAACCCATTTAGGTGAGACAAATGAACCCGATTCGATGTGCGTTAACCCTGTCCGTGAGAGTATATTAATCAAGTCTATTTTATTTTGAGTCGAGACTATGGTTTCGTTTTGTAAGCCATCTCGTGCGCCTACTTCAACAATCGTAACGTGATGAGGAAAGTTCATTAAGTGTCCTTGGTTTTCTTAACGACCCAATTTGGCGTTCGTTTCTCTAAAAATGCGTGTAAACCATCTTGACCTTGAGGAGAAACACGAATATCAGCGATAAGTTGGCTGGTGTAGTGGATCAGTTGAGCATCAATCGGAGTTTGATGGCATTGTTGGCATAATGTTTTTGCTTTGCGCATGGCGTCTGGACTATTGAGCAGCAATGAATCAATCAGTTGGTTCAGCGCTTCATCAACTTTATCGTCAAAATGCACTTCATGCACTATGCCATGTTTTTCTGCGATGTTGGCGGTCATCATCTCTGCACTTAGCATAAAGCGTCTTGCTTGACGATTACCCATAGCACGAACAATATAGGGTCCTATTGTTGCTGGAACTAACCCGAGTTTCACTTCGCTAAGACAAAACTTGGCATTGTCTGCTGCAATCGCGATATCACAACAGCAAATTAATCCAAGTGCGCCACCAAAAGCTGAACCTTGAATAACAGCAATAGTAGGTTGAGGAAAATTATCGAGTGTATGCATTAATCTCGCGAGGCTTTGTGCATCATCGAGATTTTGCTGCTTGCTGCTGTTGGCCATTGAACGCATCCAGTTTAGATCCGCACCAGCAGAAAAATGCTTACCATTTGCACGAATGACTAAGCAACGAACATCGGTACGTAATGCAAGATAATCCAAGCGTTGGATCATCAAATCAATCATGCAGGCGTCAAAAGCATTATGCTTGTCGATACGATTGAGGATTAATGTTGCAACGCCCGATGTATCAACATCCCATAGGACATTATCTTGACGTTGTGTTATTGGAGTAATGCTAGATTGTTGAACCTGCATAAAAATGTCCTCTTTAATTCAATCACTAAAGTCTGTTTAGTTAATTGATCTCATTCATTTTAAATAAGTAAGCTAATACCCAAGTACCTTATGAGTACCTGGGTATAGGGACTCAATTACATTCTGAAAATACCAAAATTGCTGTCAGGTATAGGTGCACTGGCTACCGCCGTTAAAGCATGTGCCAAGACCTGTCGTGTCTCCTTAGGATCAATGATCCCATCGTCCCATAAACGTGCACTAGCAAAGTAAGGGTGTCCCTGAGTTTCATAGAGATCAACAATCGAAGAATGGAAAGCATTTTTATCGTGTTCTGGCCATTCAGCTCCTTGCCGTTTTTTTACTTCTCGACGCACCTGAGTTAACACTCCAGCGGCCTGTTCTCCACCCATCACTGAGATACGAGCATTCGGCCACATCCATATCATGGTTGGGTCATAGGAACGTCCACACATACCGTAGTTTCCTGCACCATAAGACCCACCAATAATGACGGTAAACTTAGGGACATCAGCGCAGGCAACCGCCATAACCAGTTTGGCACCGTGTTTGGCAATGCCTTCAGCTTCCAGCTTTTTACCAACCATGAAACCAGTAATGTTCTGTAGGAAAAGTAATGGAATTTTGCGCTTTGCACACAGTTCGATAAAGTGAGCTCCTTTCTGGGCTGATTCTGAGAATAAAATGCCATTATTGGCAACAATGCCTATCAGTTGTCCTTCAATTCGTGCAAAACCACAGACCAGTGTTTTACCATATAGTGCTTTAAACTCGTCAAAATCGGAGTCATCAACGATTCGAGCAATGATTTCTCGGACATCAAATGATAGGCGAAGGTTGGAATTGACGATGCCGTAAATTTCATCGGCGTCATAGCGAGGGGGTAAGACGTTTTTGTCTGAATGCCCAAGTGTGCTCTGATTGGTATTCGCTATTGCTTGTCTAGCAAGGTTTAAAGCATGTTCATCGTTTTCAGCATAGTAATCGGCAACACCAGACTTACGGCAATGCACATCAGCACCGCCCAATTCTTCGTCTGTGACGACTTCACCAGTGGCTGCTTTTACTAGAGGAGGGCCCGCTAAAAAGATGGTTCCTTGCTCTTTTACCATTATCGAGACGTCAGCCATTGCGGGAACATAAGCACCACCAGCGGTGCATAACCCCATTACAACAGCAACTTGAGGTATCCCTTCCGCAGACATCCTTGCTTGGTTGAAAAAAATCCGACCAAAATGCTCTTTATCAGGGAAAACATCCGCTTGATGAGGAAGGTTAGCACCACCTGAATCGACTAAATATACACACGGTAATTTACAACGTTGAGCGATTTCTTGTGCTCTCAAGTGCTTCTTAACGGTTAATGGATAATAGGTCCCACCTTTAACAGAGGGATCATTCGCGATGATCATACACTGAATACCTTCAACAGAGCCAATGCCCGCCACAACGCCTGCACAAGGGATGGATTCTTCATAAACCTCCCAGGCTGCAAATTGGCCAATTTCTAGAAATTCGCTGTTTTTATCGAGTAATCGAGTCACTCTTTCTCGTACGGGTAATTTTCCTTTCAACCGCTGCCGTTCTATGGCTTTTTGCCCCCCACCTTGCTTGATGACGTTAATGTTTTTATTAAGATTATGTACGAGCTCGTTCATCGCGGCTTTGTTCGATAGGAACAGCTCGTCAGTTGGCTTTGCTTTACTTTTGATGATTGCCATCATGACTTCCTTGTAGAGGGGTTAGCGTGATTCGTTAAAAAGTTCTCGTCCGATAAGCATGCGGCGAATTTCGGAGGTACCCGCGCCTATTTCGTATAATTTCGCATCACGCAGCAATCTTCCGGTAGAATACTCATTGATATAACCATTACCGCCGAGCAATTGGATCGCATCGAGGGCCATTTGGGTAGCAAGCTCAGCGCTGTAAAGAATCACGCCAGCAGCATCTTTACGAGTACATTCCCCTCGGTCGCAAGCAGCGGCAACGGTATACACGTAAGCTCGTGCGGCATTCAATCGAGAATACATATCAGCTAACTTACCTTGCACTAACTGAAACTCACCGATTGATTGGCCAAATTGCTTGCGATCATGAATGTATGGAATCACCTCATCTAAGCAGGCTTGCATAATTCCTAATGGCCCACCAGCGAGGACAACGCGTTCGTAATCCAAGCCACTCATTAACACTTCAACCCCTTTGTTCAATTCACCCAACACATTATCTTTCGGTACAATGCATTGTCTAAACACCAATTCACACGTGTTAGAGCCGCGCATACCTAACTTATCGAGCTTCTGCGCATGGCTGAAGCCTTCGAATTCGCGTTCAATGATAAATGCAGTAATGCCTCGTGAACCGGCATGCAGATCGGTTTTTGCGTATACCACAAGCGTATCTGCATCTGGGCCATTTGTGATCCACATTTTATTGCCATTAAGCACAAAGTGGTCGCCCTTATCTTCTGCCTTTAGCTGCATGCTGACGACATCGGAGCCAGAATTCGGCTCACTCATTGCCAGTGCACCTATGTGTGTGCCATCAATCAGTTTGGGCAGATACTTTTCGCGTTGTGCAGAGGTACCGTTACGATAGATTTGATTAACACAAAGGTTCGAATGTGCTCCATAACTTAACGCGACAGAGGCTGAAGCCCGGCTGATTTCCTCCATTGCGATAACATGAGCAAGATACCCCATGCCTGCACCGCCATAGTTCTCGCTGACAGTCACGCCCAGCAGTCCCATCTCACCCAGCATTGGCCACAAGTGGTTTGGGAATTGGTTGTCTCGGTCAATGTCGGCAGCAAGAGGTGCGATATGTTCTGCTGCGAAAGCATTGACGTGATCGCGTAGCATGTCCATGGTTTCACCCAGTCCAAAATTTAGCGAAGTGTAGCTGGTTTTCATGAGATATCCCTATTCTGTATCGTTATCATTGTTGGTGAATGTATCAGTTAACTATTGATGGCGCCTTGAGCAGTATGGACTTACTTTACAGCTTGTGGAGCATTGTTTCTTAACGCTTGTTTACAGCGCTCTCTGGCCGCTTCTAGTTCGCCCATGACAACGCCAATATCATCCAGTTGTTGCTGAAGGTGTGCTTGTTTTTCATCAATAATGGTCAGCATTTTTATCAACTGTCCATCGGTTTGTTGGGTGTCGTAAAGTTCAAACAACTCTCGTATTTCGGCAAGAGAAAAGCCCAATCGCTTACCACGCAAAATCAATTTGAGTCTGGTTTTATCTCGGCGTTGATAGACTCGGATATTGCCTTCTCTTTCTGGCTCTATAAGGCCGACATCTTCGTAAAACCGAATACTTCTGGTCGTAATATCAAACTCTTTAGCAAGGTCGCTTATCTTATATTTTTCCACTGGTTTATTCCTTTTCGTGAAAGTGTGGGCTTTTTGAAAAACCATGACGATTTGAGTCTGAAAGGGAAACAAATTTTTCAGTCTTGGTAAAAACAATAATGTTAATTTTGTGTTTGTTTACGTTTACGTAAATGTTAGTGCTATGCTTACGTAAACGTCAAGGTATCAAGGGATGAAAATTCATCTTGTTTTCGTTGGTTACGAGTTAGATATTTATGGGTTTGTCATAAATTGAGTCACTAAATAGCTAAGGAAACGTTGAGCAGGGACGTCATCATCAACGTCAATGAGGTCAGTATTATGGAAAATGAAGTATGGATTGTGAGTGCTAAGCGAACCCCGATTGGAAGTTTTCAAGGACAATTGAAGAGTTATTCTGCGCCTGATCTAGGTGCAGTGGCTATTCGGGCAGCAATGGATACTTGTGGTATTGAACAAGTTGATGAAGTCTATATGGGCTGCGTCTTGCCTGCTGGTTGTGGACAAGCACCAGCTCGACAGGCTGCACTAGGAGCAAAGCTGACAGAGAACACGGGCTGTACGACAGTGAATAAAGTCTGTGGCTCTGGCATGAAGAGTGTCATGTTAGCTCATGATCTGATCAAAGCGGGGACCTTACATTGTGCTGTAGCTGGTGGAATGGAAAGCATGACGAATGCGCCGTATCTACTTAAAGAAGCACGTAATGGCATGCGTTTAGGCAATCAAACCACTTACGACCATATGTTTCTTGACGGTCTACAAGATGCTTATGAAGGGCATTTAATGGGTGTTTATGCCCAAAGAGTAGCAGACAGTGAAGCATTCTCACGTCAAGAAATGGATGAGTGGGCAATTCTTTCAGCGACCCGAGCACGTGAAGCTCAAATACAAGGCGCATTTGAGGAGGAAATTGCCCCGATAGAAATCAAAACGCGTCAGGATTCATCTTTAATGGAACACGATGAGCATCCTAATAACATCAAGTTAGACAAAATCCCTCAGCTTAAGCCAGCGTTTGATAAGAATGGTTCAGTGACCGCAGCCAACTCGAGTGCTATTTCTGATGGTGCAGCAGCACTCGTTGTTATGGATGCTGCAAGTGCCCGTAAAAAAGGGCTCACCCCCCTTGCTGTGATTAAAGCGCATACTACCCATGCGAGGATGCCTGCCGAATTTACCATCGCGCCAGTGTTCGCGATCAAAGATTTGCTGTCGACATTGGACTGGTCGATAGACAGTGTGGACCTTTGGGAGATAAACGAGGCGTTTGCTGTTGTGACCCAGATGGCGGTGCGGGAGCTTGGGCTCGATCCTAACAAAGTTAATGTAAAAGGCGGAGCATGCGCGCTTGGGCATCCTATTGGTGCAAGTGGTGCAAGAATTCTGGTCACGTTGATCCACAGTTTACGTCAGCAACAACGCATACAAAAACAGAACGGCTCAAACCAGCCTAAAGCACTACGTGGTGTGGCATCACTGTGTATTGGTGGTGGTGAAGCCACGGCTTTAGCCATTGAAATTCCAGCTTAATTTTTCAATTCGAATGAATGGCTTTTAACTAAATCGATAGGTAAAAATATGACTCATAAAGTTCCTTTATTTCTCGCGGGTGAATTTCAGCAGTCACAATCGTCTGATTGGTTAGACGTGACAAACCCAGCCACCAACGAAACTATTGCTCACCTGCCATGTGCTACTGATGATGAGCTTCAAGTGGCGATTGATCACGCAAAAGAAACCTTCCATAGCTGGAAGAATGTGGCGATATCTGAACGAGCGAGACTGATGTTGCGTTATCAGCATTTGCTCAAAGAACATCATGATGATCTCGCGACCTTGTTGTCCCATGAAACCGGTAAAACCTTTGCAGATGCAAAAGGAGATGTTTGGCGTGGCATCGAAGTTGTTGAGCAAGCAGGTAACATTGCAAGTAACATGATGGGAGAAACGGTAGAAAATGTCGCGACTAATATTGACAGCTACTCGTTAACTCAACCGTTAGGTGTGTGTTGCGGTATCACACCATTTAATTTTCCTGCGATGATTCCATTGTGGATGTTTCCAATTGCCATTGCCAGTGGTAATACATTTGTGTTGAAACCTTCTGAGCAGGTGCCTCTGACGGCGATTCGACTTGCTGAACTGTTTGAACAAGCCGGAGCGCCAAAGGGCGTATTGCAAATCGTTCATGGCCGCAAAGAGCAAGTGGACTTTTTGCTCACTCATCCAGATATTCAGGCAGTCTCTTTTGTTGGTTCTGTGCCTGTTGCTCGCTATATTTACACCACCGCAACGCAAAACTTTAAACGTGTTCAGGCATTTGCAGGCGCAAAAAATCACATGGTAATCATGCCGGATGCGAATAAACAGCAGGTGGTGAATAACTTAGTTGGTGCGTCAGTTGGAGCTGCTGGGCAGCGTTGCATGGCCATTTCAGTGGCTGTTTTTGTCGGCAGTTCCAAACAATGGATCGACGATCTGAAGCATGAAATGGCCAAAGTTCATCCTGGGGCGTGGGACGATGAAAATGCAGCGTACGGTCCATTGATCAATTCACAAGCGAAAGAGCGTGTTCTGGGCTTAATTTCAGAAGGCAAACAGCAAGGTGCAGTTTGTGAGCTTGATGGCAGTCAGTGCAACGTTGAAGGCTTTGAAAATGGTAACTGGGTTGGACCAACGCTGTTCAGTAATGTCACCACTGAAATGTCTATTTACAAGGAAGAAATTTTTGGTCCAGTCTTACTTTGCCTAGAAGTCGACACACTTGAAGAAGCGATTGAGTTAATTAATCGCAACCCATATGGCAACGGCACATCTATTTTCACTGCAAGCGGTGCAGCGGCCAGAAAATATCAACATGAAATTCAAGTAGGGCAAGTCGGGGTTAATGTTCCCATTCCAGTTCCATTACCATTCTTCTCATTTACTGGTTGGAGGGGCAGTTTCTACGGTGATCTGCATGCCTATGGCAAACAAGCGGTCCGTTTCTATACCGAAACAAAAACAGTAACGGCACGTTGGTTCGATGACGATATCCCAAGTGGACCCAATCTGACGATTAACTTGCGTTAAAGCATCATTTTGCGCTGAGCCGTCAGTTTTTTCTAAATCGTTAATTCTTAAGCTATTAACTTTTTAAACAACCGTTTTGCGCAAAGGTTTTTGATGCTTCACTGTCGGCTGTGAAGCATCCAAATATGAGGATTTGATATGGATTTTGAACTCAATGACGAACAACGTATGTTTGCCGATACAGCCCAACAGTTTGCCTTAGATCGTTTAGCACCGATGGCAGCAGAATGGGATGAAAAGCAAATTTTTCCCAAAGACGTGCTGCGTGAAGCGGGAGAATTAGGGTTTCTCAGCCTTTATACACCAGAAGAGCAAGGTGGGCTTGGGTTAAGCCGATTGGATGCCTCAATCATTTTTGAAAAGTTAGCGATGGGCTGTACGTCTACGACCGCTTTTATGACGATCCATAATATGGTGGCCTGGATGATTGCCAGTTTTGCGACACAAGAAGTAAAGCAACAATTCTGTCCTAAGTTGATAACAGGTGAATACCTTGGCTCTTATTGTTTGACCGAACCAAATGCTGGTTCGGACGCGGCATCATTGACCACGTCAGCGACTAAGCAAGGACAAGGCTATGTGCTTAATGGCAGCAAAGCCTTTATTTCTGGCGCTGGTGACACCGAAGTTTTAGTGGTGATGGCTAGAACTGGAGAGGCGGGGGCAAAAGGTGTGTCGGCCTTTGTTGTCCCTGCTGATAGTGAAGGAGTGAGTTATGGCAGAAAAGAGCCAAAAATGGGTTGGAATAGTCAACCCACACGCAGTGTGACTTTTGATAAGGTGTGGATTCCTCAAAGCCATTTACTCGGAGAAGAAGGGCAAGGTTTTTTCTTTGCTATGAAGGGCTTAGATGGTGGCCGCATCAATATCGCTACTTGCTCGGTAGGGACGGCTCAACAAGCACTTGACCAAGCTACTCAGTACATGCAAGAGCGTAAGCAATTTGGTCAATCTCTCGCTCAATTCCAAGCCTTGCAATTTAAGTTAGCGGATATGGCGACGGAATTAGTCGCGGCTCGTCAGCTTGTGCGTTATGCCGCCAGTAAATTGGATAAACAAAACCCAGATGCTTCGGCTTATTGTGCGATGGCGAAGCGTTTTGCAACGGATATTGGTTTTCAAGTCTGTGACCAAGCATTACAACTGCATGGTGGTTATGGCTACATCAAAGAGTATCCGATGGAAAGACACTTCCGAGATGTCAGGGTTCATCAGATTTTAGAAGGAACCAACGAGATCATGCGCTTGATTATTGCTCGTCGGCTGTTATCTGAAGAATCTGCTTTGCACTGATCACTTTGCTATTACTGTTACCGAAAAAGGACTCACACTATGTCATCAACTGAAAACGCCTGTATCGAATACGTTATTAGTAATCACGTCGCAGTCGTGACCATGAACAATCCGCCAGCTAATACTTGGACTGTAGAAAGCTTAACGGCTTTAAAAGCGCTAGTACTTGACCTGAATGAAAATAAAAATATATACGCTTTAGTGCTTACAGGAGCAGGAGATAAATTCTTCTCAGCGGGTGCTGACCTTAAGCTTTTTGCTGACGGTGATAAAGCCGTTGCACTTAAAATGGCACGCTTATTTGGTGAAGCGTTTGAGACACTTTCTTCTTTTAGAGGTGTATCGATTGCAGCCGTTAACGGTTATGCCATGGGAGGGGGGCTTGAAGTCGCTTTAGCGTGTGATATCCGAGTTGCAGAAGAACAAGCCGTCATGGCATTGCCTGAGGCAAAAGTAGGACTACTTCCTTGTGCCGGGGGAACACAAAATCTGACGGCATTGGTCGGAGAAGGGTGGGCGAAAAGAATCATCCTGTGTGGAGAAAAAATAGGTGCCGCGAAAGCATGTGAGTTAGGTTTGGTGGAAGAGGTTGTGCCTAAAGGAGAGTCGTTGAATCAAGCTTTGGCTCTCGCTGAGTCCGTTGCGAATCAGTCACCTTCTTCAGTCAGTGCATGCAAGGTTTTGATTCAAAATATGCGTACGTCCCCTCTGTCTCATGGTTTGATCAGAGAGCGTGAGTTATTTGTGAATTTATTTGATACCGAAGATCAAACCGAAGGTGTGCGTGCATTTTTAGAAAAACGCCAACCCCAGTGGAAGAACCAATAGAGGTGAAGTATGACAGATAAAGTAACGTTCTCAGAGCAAGAATGCGCAAACGGGCTGAATCGAATAGGGATTGCGACCTTAGATAATGTGGCTTCACTTAATGCTTTAACTTTCAACATGCTGAAGAAGCTCAACAACCAGTTGATTCAATGGCAAGAGGATCCCAGCATTGTGTGTGTCATTCTCAAAGGGGAAGGCGAGAAGGCGTTCTGTGCTGGGGGGGATGTTAGAACCATGTATCACGTCATGCACGAGCATGACAAGCAAGCTACTGCTAAGTTCTGTACCGACTACTTTGCATTGGAATATGCTTGTGATTATCTCATTCATACCTACAAGAAGCCAATTATAGGTTGGGGAGAAGGCATTGTGATGGGTGGGGGTATGGGGCTGTTTATGGGGACAAGCCATAAAGTTGTTACACCTAAATCTCGCTTAGCCATGCCAGAGATTAATATTGGTTTGTATCCGGATGTCGGTGGTACTTGGTTCTTGAGCAGCATTGATCCCGAGGTGGGATTATTTCTCGGTTTAACCGGAGCAATAGTGAATTCAAGTGACGCTGTCACAATTGGCCTAGCACAATGGATGCTACTGGTAGAGCAATTTCCTATTTTAGTTGAAGAACTGACAAGAGTGGATTGGAGTTCCGCAGATGCGCATTCTTTGGTCAGTGCTTTATTACAGCTTCTCCAGGAGCAAGTTGTCGACAATAAGCCACTTGCACAACTAGCGCCCTATCTCGGTGAGATAAAACAAGTATGTCAAGGCGATGATCTCAATCTGATTGCTGAACGGATCCAAGGTTTAAAAGGGGACAGTGATTGGTTAGAAGCCGCAAAACAGTCGTTTGTCTCTGGCAGTCCGATTACCGCACATATTTGCTTCCGTCAGGTGAAGGATTACCACCACTTATCTCTTGCTGATTGCTTCCGTCTAGAACTTTCTTTGTCAGTACGCAGTGCCTTGCTCGGTGAGTTTGAGGAAGGAGTAAGAGCAAGACTGATCGATAAAGATGGTCAACCCAAGTGGATGTTCAATAACGTGAGTGAGGTTGATCAAATGGTCATTGATACCTTGTTCTCCTCATTGTGGACAGAGCATGAACACCCGCTAGCAAACTTAGGAAAAGAAGGAAAACTATAATGAGCACAGTGGCATTTATTGGTTTAGGGAATATGGGTAGCCCAATGGCACAGAATCTATTAGCTTCTGGGTTAAAAGTTAATGTTTTTGATTTAAACAGAGACGCTGCGAAGCAACTCGAACGGTTTGGTGCAATTGCTGCTGAAACTATCGATATGGCAATAGAAGGGGCAGGCACGGTCATTACGATGTTACCTGCTGGAGAGCATGTTCGGTCGGTCTATTTTGGTGCTGGGGAAGGTAACTTAGGATTGTTGGATAAAGTACCGGAGAAAACGGTTTTAATTGATTGTTCAACCATCGATCCAGACACTGCCCGAAAGGTTGCTCAAAAAGCAGAAAGCAAACAATTACTCTTTGTTGATGCACCTGTTTCTGGAGGGGTTGCAGGCGCTAAAGCGGGCACTTTAACTTTCATTGTTGGCGGCAATAATGAAGCGTTTTCTAAAGCTAATGCTATTTTGCAGTACATGGGGAAAAATGTTTTTCATGCAGGTAAGGCAGGCGATGGTCAAATGGCCAAAATATGCAATAACTTAATGCTCGGTATCCTCATGTCAGGTACCTGTGAAGCCTTAAACCTCGGTATTGATCATGGCTTGGACCCAAAGGTGCTAGCCAATATTATGCTGCAAAGCTCGGGCAGAAACTGGGCTTTGGAATTGTATAACCCTTGTCCTGGCATTATGGAAAATGCTCCCGCAAGTCACCACTACCAGCCCGGATTTATGAGCAAGTTGATGCTAAAAGATCTGGGCTTAGGAATGGAAGCCGCGATGCAAACCCAATCGTCAGTGCCTATGGGAGCTCTAGCGCGGAATTTGTATGCCTTACACAATTCTAATGGTCATGGTGAGTTGGACTTCTCTAGTTTATTTGAATTCTACAAGCATCAAAACGGTTAAAGAAACGATGTTGACTTTTGAACTCAGCTTAAATCAATTGAATAGTAGGTATAGATGATGGATTGGAGGTACAGATGGAGTTAAAAAATAGCGTCGTCGCGATCACAGGAGCAGGGCAAGGGTTAGGGCAGACCATGGCGATAAGCTTGGCTCAAGCTGGTGCAAAGCTCGCTTTGATCGATATTAATGCTTCAACACTTGCACAGACCCAGCAGCAATGCCATAGCTTGAACACCCAATGTGAAATTTATCAATTGGACGTCACCAATGAAGCGGAAGTTGAGGCGGCTTTTGATAAAATAATCAAAGATTTTGGTTGTTTAAATGGACTCGTCAATAGTGCAGGTGTTTTACGTGATGGGTTGTTAGTTAAAGTAAAAGACGGTCATGTTACTAAGATGCCACTTGAACAATTTGAAATGGTCATGAATATCAATGTGACAGGGACGTTTCTATGTGGCCGTGAAGCAGCGGTTAAGATGATCGAAACCGGGTCGCAAGGAGTGATCATCAATATATCCAGCGTTGCTCGCTCTGGCAATATGGGACAAACTAACTACTCGGCTTCCAAAGCTGCGGTTGCGACCATGGCTACAACATGGGCACGAGAGTTATCTCGTTATGGTATTCGTGCTGCTGCGGTCGCTCCTGGGGTTATTCGTACGGCCATGACAGATCAGATGAAACCAGAAGCGATAGAACGTTTAAACACTATGATTCCTGTTGGACGTTTGGGCCAAGCTAATGAAATTGCACAATCAGTCAAGTATATCTTTGAAAATGATTACTTTACAGGGAGAGTATTAGAAGTGGATGGTGGTATCCGAATGTAAAAAATGATACCTAAGTGTCTTCAAGCATCTTGAGTTCACTTGGGTATCGAATTTCTATTAGAGAAATTTAGAGTAATCATCAGCAGATTGAGCACTTGTTACCTTGTAACGTTTGATTCTCATTTTGTTTGGTTCATGATCCTGATTGATTGAAATTGCTTTTTCTTTCAGATCAGAACCAAATCATTTTTTATGTTATATACCCAAGTAACCTCAAGATGCTGCGTTCAGCGAGGTGACCTTAACTCTCAGACGCGGCAACGATTCGAAGATATAGTGGCTCTACATTGAGAATCGTTAACAAAGTCTGAGAGTTAAGGACACTCGCCCTTTGGGAGCGTGTCACTGAGTCGACTTCTTGCGTCAGACAACTTGGAAAGAGCCTGCTATTCCGCTTCGTTGTCTTCCTTGAATTCGACTCAGTGACCTCGCTCTGAATCGAGCATCTTGAAGTCACTTGGGTATACCCCTCTCCTTATTAAGCCAATATCACCAAGAATAATGACACTTTGAAGAAGTGATTGGTATGCCATCGTATTGCTTATCATGATATGTACACTTCTGTAAATTGTCAGTAGAAAACGTATAATTTATAAGAAGTAGAGCAATTCAAACTACATTGGCTTCTATATATATCTTTTGTGATTATCATCATAATTTATTAAATTAACACTATCTAATTTATATGTTTGTAATAGGTAAAGTTAATGAGATAGGGAGTTAAGTGGCAACTTAATAAAAGTGTATATAAATTAATAATTTATCTATTTTTCTTATCTTTTATCGTTATGTTTATTACTCTAATTATCTGAAATTGATAGCTAAAAATGAAACCTTAGTTTCCAGTTATGAGTAGTGAGCTTTGCGTTAGCACTCATCATAATGCTTCGATTGTAACAATACATTTTATAGCGTAACAAAATATACATATTAATAATGGGGTTTTTACCTCACGTTAAACAAATGGAGTTTTGCTAGAGGCGTACTGTTACAGTTGTTAAAACAAATATTCTAATGACCAAAGACAACCAATTTCAGGGTTTTACTCTGATGTTGGCTAACCATCGAGAAAGTTAATGGAAGCTTCAAGATACAAGCGCATCTTGGCGAGTATAAGTATGGTGGGAACCACGCTAATGCTTGCAGGGTGCAACTCTGCTCTACTTGATCCGAAAGGTAGCATTGGTGTTCAGGAAAAAGAACTGATTATTACGGCTCTTTTGCTGATGCTGATTGTCGTTATTCCCGTCATACTAATGACAGTTTATTTCGCCTATCGTTACCGTGAGACCAATACGGATGAAGAATATGCTCCTGAGTGGGCGCATTCGACCAAGATCGAAATTGTGGTTTGGACTATCCCAATTATCATCATTGCGATTCTTGCTACCATCACATGGCGTTCTACTCATGAACTAGAGCCATCAAAGCCGATTGAGAGTGATGTTAAACCGATAACAATCGAAGTCGTATCACTTGATTGGAAGTGGTTATTTATCTATCCAGAAGAAAATATTGCAACAGTAAACTACGTTGCATTTCCGAAGGATGTGCCAGTTTCATTTAGACTGACTTCAGACAACATCATGAATGCATTCTTTATTCCGCGTCTTGGTAGTCAGATATATGCAATGCCAGGTATGGTTACCAAGCTAAACTTGATTGCAAATCATACTGGTGAATTCAGAGGTTTTGCCTCCAATTTCAGTGGAAAAGGCTTCTCACAAATGAAATTTACGGCGGCAGCGCTAGAAGATCGCACGGCATTCTTGAATTGGGTTCAAGAAGTTAAATCCAGTCCAGATCAAATTGAAGACTGGGAACAGTTCCGCACACTTGCCGAGCCAAGTATTGCTGCGCCTGTGACTTTCTTCTCTAGTGTTCCCCCATTTTTGTTCACTGACGTTGTGACCCAGCATCCAGGTTCAATGAACTGTTTGCCGGAAAATCTAGGAAAATCGTAATGTTTGGAAGATTAACACTTGATTCAATTCCTTTCCACGAACCGATAATTATCATCACGCTAGCTGTAGCTGCATTGATCGGTTTGGCTGTGGTTACTGCAGTAACCAAAGCTGGAAAATGGCAATATCTATGGAATGAATGGTTTACTTCTGTAGACCACAAAAAGCTAGGATTTATGTACATCGCTGTTGCCATGGTGATGTTAATTCGTGGTTTCGCCGATGCAGTAATGATGCGAAGTCAACAGTTACTTTCTGCTGCTGGTGAGCCTGGCTATTTGCCTCCACATCACTACGATCAGATCTTTACTGCCCACGGCGTAATTATGATCTTTTTCGTGGCGATGCCACTGGTTATTGGTCTGATGAACATCATTGTACCGCTTCAAATCGGTGCTCGTGATGTTGCTTTCCCATACCTCAATAATCTAAGCTTCTGGCTGTTTGTTGTTGGTGTTATTTTAACTAACATGTCTCTAGGCTTAGGTGAGTTTGGTCAAACAGGTTGGTTAGCATATCCACCATTGTCAGGCATCGAGGCAAGTCCTGGGGTCGGGGTCGACTATTGGATCTGGGCATTACAGATCTCAGGTGTCGGTACCACACTTACAGGTGTAAACTTCTTCGTTACTATTTTGCGCATGCGTACTCCGTCTATGCCAATGATGAAGATGCCAGTTTTCACTTGGGCCTCTTTGTGTGCAAATATCCTAATTATTATTTCTTTCCCAATTCTGACGGTAACGATCGCGCTATTAACGCTTGATCGATACCTTGGCATGCACTTCTTTACCAACGATCTTGGTGGTAACGTAATGATGTATGTCAACCTAATTTGGGCTTGGGGCCACCCAGAAGTATACATTCTTGTTTTACCGATCTTTGGTGTGTTCTCTGAAGTTACGGCAACCTTCTCGCGTAAGAAACTGTTTGGTTATGTTTCTCTTGTTTGGGCAACCATTGTAATTACGATTTTGGCTTTCATTGTATGGCTGCATCACTTCTTTACCATGGGGTCAGGTGCGAACGTTAACGCCTTCTTCGGAATAGCGACAATGATTATCTCAATTCCAACCGGGGTTAAGATTTTCAACTGGCTATTTACTATGTACAAAGGCCGAATTCGCTTTACTACACCAATGATGTGGACAGTCGGCTTTTTGATTACCTTCACAGTTGGAGGTATGACTGGTGTACTAATGGCTGTTCCAGGTGCAGACTTTGTTCTACATAACTCTGTATTCTTGATTGCACACTTCCATAACGTAATTATCGGTGGTGTTGTATTTGGCTGTTTTGCTGCACTGACTTACTGGTTCCCTAAGGCGACTGGCTTCACAATGAACGAAAAGTGGGGCGTACGTGCTTTCTATTGTTGGATTGTTGGTTTCCTAATGGCCTTCCTTCCACTCTACGCGCTTGGCTTTATGGGTATGACTCGTCGTATCAGCCAAGATATTAACCCTGAGTTCTTCCCATACCTTGCAGTGGCTGCTGCTGGTACTGCTGTGATCGCTCTAGGTGTATTGTGTCAATTCATTCAGATTTACGTAAGTGTTCGCGATCGTGAGCAAAACCGTGATCTTACTGGTGACCCATGGGGTGGACGCACTCTTGAGTGGGCGACATCTTCACCACCACCATTCTACAACTTTGCTCATTTACCAAAAGGTGATGAAGTGGATGCGTTCTGGTACCAAAAACAACGTGGTGAGTTTGATCCAAGCAAAGAAGTGGAATACGAACGTATCCACATGCCTAAGAATACCCCAACAGGTATCTATGTATCTGCATTATCTCTAGTATTCGGTTTCGCGATGATTTGGTACATCTGGTGGTTAGCGGCTGCGAGCTTTGTTGGTATGGTCGTTATGTGTATTAAACATAGCTACAATGATGACGTTGATTACTATGTAGAAGTTGAAGAAATCAAAGCAATTGAAGCAGAGCGTCGCGCTCAGCTTGAAGAAGCTAAGAAAAATTCAGCCAAATCTGATGATAAAAAAGAAGAGCTGGAGGCGACTTATGCAAACTAATGCTGCCACCCACAGTCATGATGATCATCACCATGACACAGCTGGTAACAAATTATTTGGTTTCTGGGTGTATCTAATGAGCGATTGTGTGTTGTTCGCAACACTATTCGCGACTTATGCAGTACTGCAAAGTGGTTCAATTTCTGGGCCTACTGGTAAAGATATCTTTGAACTGCCTTTCGTATTTGCTGAAACAATGTTACTGCTTTTCAGTAGTATTACTTTCGGCTTTGGTATGATCGCTATGAAGCGTAATGATGTTCCGGCATTAAAACGCTGGTTGCAAATTACTTTCTTATTGGGTCTTGGTTTTATCTGTATGGAAGTGTATGAATTCCATCATTTAATTGAGCATGGTAACGGCCCTCAAGAAAGTGCTTTCTTATCTGCGTTCTTTACTCTGGTAGGTACGCACGGTTTGCACGTTACGTTTGGCCTGATTTGGTTAGCGGTTTGTTACCATCAGCTATCAACTAAAGGTCTGAATGAAAACATGTCAATGCGTTTCCAGTGTCTTAGCCTCTTCTGGCACTTCCTAGACATTGTTTGGATCTGCGTATTTACAATAGTGTACTTATTGGGGGTTATGTAATGGGACAACATCTAGATACAGGTGCTTCTGATTACGTTAAAGGTTTTATTGCGTCTTTGATTCTGACCGTCATACCTTTCTATTGTGTGTGGGCAAAGGCATTACCAGAAGCGGCAACGTATGTTGTGCTTTTTGGTTGTGCTCTCGTTCAAATCTTTGTGCATTTTAAATACTTCTTGCACATGGAGCTTAAGACAGACGATGGCCGCTGGAACTTTGTGTCACTCATGTTCACTGCAATTGTTGTATTAATTCTGATCGCTGGTTCGGTCTGGATTATTTACAACATGACTGTCAATATGAAGCTGTAGGCTAGGGTATGCTGAAAAGTTATTTGTCTATTACAAAACCGGGCATTATTTTCGGCAACCTGATTTCTGTTGCGGCGGGGTTCTTCCTCGCCGCTAAAACAGAAGCGGCCAGTTTTACACTATTGCTAACTGTGTTAGCGGGTGTTGGATTGGTCATTGCTTCAGGATGCGTAGTAAATAACATTTTTGACCGAGATATTGACCAAAAGATGAAGCGAACTCAACGTCGTGATTTGGTCTTAGGTAACATCAATAGCGATATTGCTTTTGTTTATGCCTTGGTCTTGTTACTCGTCGGTACCGCTTTATTATTCCAATTGGCCAACCCTTTATCAGCGGTTGTGGTTCTTCTTGGTTATGTGTTTTACGTATTTTTCTACACCATGTGGTATAAGCGCAACTCAGTTTATGGCACTTTGGTAGGAAGCCTTTCTGGAGCTGTTCCTCCTTTAGTGGGTTATCTTGCGGTGACAAATTACATTAGCTTAGAGTCGATTTTGCTCTTTTTAATGTTTTGTTTATGGCAGATGCCTCACTCATACGCAATCGCAATGTTCCGTATGCAGGACTATCGTGATGCAGGGATTCCTGTTTTACCAGTCAAAGAAGGTATTGAGAAAGCGCATCGTCATATGAAAGCTTATGTCGTGGCATTTACTCTGGCATCTATGGGGTTATTTGCTTTAGGTGAAGCGGGGTACGAATACCTAGCTGTTTCAGCCGCGGTGTGTTTTGCATGGACAAGAGTCACTTTCCGTCCGGTCGATAATGACAACTGTGTACCGTGGTCAAAAGCAGTATTTAAGGTGTCGTTACTTGCTGTTATGGCAGTCAGTGGCGTTTTAGGTATTGAGTTGATCCCTTTACCTTTTTAATCACTCTTTCTCAACTATCCTAAGCATATAAAGCCCTTATGTATCCGACGTAAGGGCTTTGTTTTTTTAGAGCATTATGTTTATGTACTCTCTGAGTGTCGAAGGTGATGCACACATAAATCGTGAAATGCTTTGGCTTGAGGTGAAACCGTTATATTGTTTAACCTAAAAATACCAATCTCCCTTTCTAACAATGGTTCAATCAAAGGCAGCCAAATTAAGTGAGAAGACTGGTTAGGAAAGGCCAGTTTAGGAAGGGTTGTAATGCCAATACCGAGCTCCAAGACTGAAAACAAAGAAGTAATATTGGCCACTGAATAGAGCGCTTGTTCACTCAAGATACGAGCAGGGGTCGAATCTAATAAAAGGCATGTCCCATTTCGAATGAAAGGCTGTTGCTGTAATGATTGCCACCTTACGCCTTTTGTGTATTTGGCCAATGGATTGTCTTTTAAGCAAACCACGCCAACGGGATCAGAGATTAAAGGAGTAAACTCGATACTGCTTGCATTTAGGTATGAAGCATTACCTAACGCTAAGTCAACATCACCTGATAGCAACCTTGCTTCAACTCCCGCAGCATTATCATCAAGTAAACTAACTTCTACATCAGGGTATTGAGTGCAAAACTTTTTTAGAACATTCGGTATCAACTTGGCTGCAACGGATGGAATCGTTGCTATACGTACTCGTCCTTGTTGGCCTGATGCCATACTTCTCAAGTCACTACAAAGAGAATGATAACCGCTAATAAACTGTATCACTTTGGGTAAGCATTGTTCTCCAAATGGCGTTAGTTTTGATTTATTCCCGTGCTCAAATAGCGGTTTACCAAGGTTTTCTTCGAGCGTTTTAATCGAAGTAGACAAAGCGGCTTGAGAGCGATTTACTTTATGTGCCGCTGAACGAAATCCACCTTCCTGAACCACTGTCACAAAATGGATTAATTGCTGTAACTTGATGTTATCCATCACATCGCTTCCATCCCTTTAAATGCGTTAACTCTATGTTATGTGATAAAAAAAACTTATCACTATTAAAAAATTTACCGTTAGATTTATCGCATGTCAATGTGCAATATTTAACTAAATTAAAACAATATAATTACAAAATTAACCATTGGGCGATGTAGTCAATGAAAAAATATCCTGTAAAAACTGCGTTATATGCTTCGAAAGCGCCATTGGAATGGGCCATCGTTAATAATGGTACGCTTTATACTGCTCAGATCCCGATCGATGAGTCTGGTGCTGTTGTTGAGGGGGGCATTGAAGCGCAAACGCGTCAAACCTTTCAGAATCTTGTTCACACCTTAGAGTGTGCAGGGGAGTCATTAGACTCAGTGCTTCAAGTTCTTATATACGTTACTGATCGTGAATACCTGACGACGGTGAATCAAGTCTACAGTGAGTACTTTAATGCACCTTACCCTAATCGAGCCGCCATGGTCGTCGCAGGCTTGGCTCGTGAAGAAATGCTGGTTGAATTTGTCGTTTATGCAGCTGTTGAGCACTCAGAACCTAATCCGTAAGCGTCATTTTCTATTGGCTCATTTAAACCACAATGAGCTTATGTACATCAGTGCGTTTATGTAAGCCAAAACCATACGATATAAAGAGCATTTGTAATAGAAAGTACATTTACATCAAGACAACATACATATTTTAGTACCCGTTCGTCTGAAGGAAGACATATACCCAAGTGACCTCAAGATGCTTGATTCAGAGCGAGGTCACTGAGCCGAATTCAAGGAAGGCAACGAAGCGGAATAGTATTCTATTTCCAAGGTATACACACAATAACAATCAAAAGGATAGAGCGATGACTTTTATTAACGATGTCCAAGTAGAAAAGATCCATGTTCAAGCAGAAAAGTCTTTATACATAGCAGGCGAATGGCAGGCAGGGGTTGGCAGTATCGATAATATTAACCCGTCGGATACCACCGAGAATCTCGGTGCTTTTTCTCAGGCGAGTCAGGCTCAAGTTGAAGAGGCGATTCAAGCCGCGATACAAGCTCAACCTGAATGGGAAAAAACACCGATTGAGCGAAAACAAACCATATTACAAGCTATCGGAGACGAGCTCATTGCTCGGTGTGACGAACTCGGAACACTTTTGTCTCGTGAGGAAGGGAAACCTTTTGCTGAAGGTCGAGGGGAGATTTATCGCGCGGGACAGTTTTTTCAATACTTTGCCGCAGAAGTTCTAAGGCAAATTGGCGACTGTGCCGATTCTGTTCGTCCTGGTATCTCTGTGGAAGTGACACGCGAAGCCATTGGTGTTGTCGCTATTATTTCGCCTTGGAACTTCCCTACCGCAACGGCGGCATGGAAAATTGCTCCAGCGCTTGCATTTGGTAACAGTGTAATCTGGAAACCGGCCAATTTAACGCCAGCCAGTGCGGTTGCACTCACAGAGATCATTCACCGCCAAGGTTTACCTGCGGGCGTGTTTAACTTAGTGCTAGGAAGTGGATCTCAGGTGGGTAACACACTGATACATTCTAAAGAGATTGATGGTGTCAGCTTTACTGGTTCAGTTGAGACTGGACGTAAAGTGGCCGCTGCGACGGCGCCGAATTTTGTTCGTAGTCAGCTAGAGATGGGCAGCAAAAATGCCTTAGTCGTTGCAGATGATGCGGACATACAGATAGCCGTAGAAGCGACCATAGCGGGTTCTTTCTCTGGAGCAGGACAAAAATGTACAGCCTCGTCGCGTTTAGTTGTGATGGACGGTATCCATGATGCCTATGTTGAAGCGCTGATCAAACGTATGAGCCAGCTTAAGGTCGGTCATGCGCTGGAAGAGGGGATCTTTATGGGCCCCGTTGTCGATGGTCAACAGCTTGAAGCTAATTTAGATTGGATTGAAAAAGCACGACAAAGTGGTGCAGAGTTGGCATTTGGAGGGGAGCGATTATCACTGAAACATGACGGCTTCTATATGTCACCGACACTTTTTTTGAATACGCAGAGCTCTTGGTCTGTGAACCAAGAAGAAGTTTTTGCCCCGCTTGCCTGCGTGATTCGAGTGGCTGATCTAGAAGAAGCCATTGCCGTGACGAACGATACTCGATTTGGTTTGACTGGCGGCATTATCACTCAAAGCTTGCGTAACAGTGCCATCTTCAAACAGCAGGCTCAAACCGGTTGTGTCATGGTCAATTTACCTACTGCAGGGACGGATTATCATGTGCCATTTGGAGGCAGAAAGTCATCGAGCTTTGGCCCTCGTGAACAAGGCCAGTATGCCAAAGAGTTCTACACCGTAATGAAGACGGCTTATCAGCGTCCATATTAAGCGAGCGCCGTTAAGTGAAGTGCTGCATTCATTGCACTGTTTCAACATTAAGGAGTAGGTATGTTTAAACAAAGGATTGTGATCGATGGATTACAGTATTGCAACTGGAACCGAGAATATTTTCAATCACTTAAAGATAGTGGTGTTACTGCTGTTCATGCAACCATAGTTTACCACGAGAATGCTCGAGAAACGCTTAGCCGTTTTGCCGAGTGGAATTTGCGTTTCGAGCAGCACGCCGATCTGATCATGCCGATCTATTCGGTGGCGGATATCGAAGTAGCAAAGGTGCAAAACAAGGTTGGTTTTTTGTTTGGGGCACAAAATTGTTCACCGATAGAGGATGAGATTGGTTTGGTTGAGGTGATGCGCCGTCAGGGGTTAATGATTATGCAACTGACCTATAACAATCAAAGCTTGTTGGCAACCGGCTGCTATGAACAACATGATGCTGGTGTGACACGTTTTGGCCGTCAAGTCATTGAAGAAATGAATCGAGTCGGCATGATCATCGATATGTCGCACAGTGCTGAGCGCTCTACTTTAGAAACGATCGACCTGTCTGCTCGGCCAATATGTATCAGTCATGCTAATCCTACTTTCGCTCATGACGCTTTACGCAATAAATCCAATATCGTGCTGAAGGCCTTAACACAGCGAGGAGGTCTGCTCGGATTTAGTTTATATCCATTCCATTTGCCCAACGGCAGTCAATGTACACTGGATGATTTTTGCCAAATGGTAGCGAGAGCGGCAGAGCTCGTTGGAGTCGAGCATTTAGGTATTGGCAGTGATTTGTGCCTTAATCAACCACAACACGTTCTTGAATGGATGCGAAATGGCCGTTGGTCAAAAGTGATGGATTATGGCGAAGGATCTCAAGGGAATGCGGGTTGGCCAGATGCTTTACCTTGGTTTTGTGGTTCTGGTGGTATGGAAAATATTTATAACGGATTATTAAACATAGGCTTTAGCGAACAAGAAGCGGGAAGAATACTGGGTGACAACTGGTTTGAATTTTTGAAACAAGGGCTTGAGTCAAAGGCATAATTCTCATTTTTATTGTGGAGTCAGCGTATGTCTGATTTAGCGAAGAGTATCAACGCGTCTGCGCATGGACGCTTAGTAAATAGCGTTTATCGCAAGAGTTATTTTAAAGAAAATGCTACTAAGTTTGGCCTGAATAATCCAGCGCTTTGGTATAGCAGCAGTTTTGTAGGAGCTTTTGTTACTGCTGCACTCTATGATGGTGAAAAGTTAAATACAATAGTGAACGATGGCTTTCAGCTTGCGGTTAGCTTGTTTGGTCCTTATTGGCAGGTTCTGCTGCTGTTGACTTTTCTAATTGGGCTTGGTTTAGCCTCTGGCAGAACAGGTCAGGTTAAGCTGGGTGGGTTAAGAAAACCAGAAATGAGCAGCTTTCGTTGGGTGGCAATCATATTTTGCACACTTCTAGCTGGTGGTGGTGTCTTTTGGGCCGCAGCAGAACCGATTGCCCATTACGTTAGCCCACCACCGTTATACCTTGAGCAGACCGATAAACACCAACTCGCAGTCAATGCTCTTGCTCAATCCTTCATGCACTGGGGATTCCTTGCTTGGGCTATTGTGGGGGGCCTTACTTCTATTGTGGTCATGCATTTGCATTATGATAAAGGGTTGCCTCTTAAACCTAGAATTCTTCTTTACCCTTTATTTGGCAAGAAGGTCATCAAAGGGCAAGTCGGGGCGCTCATCGATGCTTGTTGTATTATTGCCGTTGCTGCAGGCACCATTGGCCCAATTGGTTTTTTGGGCTTACAGGTAAGCTATGCATTAAATGCTTTGTTTGATATCCCTGATAGTTTGACTACGCAATCCTTGATCATTTTGTTTGCCATCGTCTTATATACCGTTTCTGCACTGAGTGGGATCAATCGTGGTATGCAGTTCCTCAGCCGTTATAATGTTATTTTGGCTGTCACATTAATGGTTTATATCCTAATTTTTGGCCCAACAAGTTTTATCTTCAACGGTTATATCCAAGCTGTTGGCACTATGGTGGATAACTTTATACCGATGGCGACTTATCGTGGTGATGAAGCATGGTTGAGCTGGTGGACAGTGTTTTTCTGGGGCTGGTTTTTGGGTTATGGCCCAATGATGGCGATTTTTATTGCGCGTATTTCGCGAGGTCGTTCGATACGTCAATTGATAACCACGATTTCAATTATTGCCCCCTTAACCACTTGTTTTTGGTTCACCATCGTCGGTGGAGCTGGATTAGCATTTGAAATGTCATTACCGGGTACAGTCAGTAATGCTTTCGAAGGTTTTAATCTTCCAGGTGCCTTACTAGCAGTCACTCAACAACTGCCACTACCAACTCTGATCTCCATCCTCTTCTTGATTCTGACAACCATTTTTATTGTCACGACTGGAGACTCTATGACTTACACTATCAGTGTTGTTATAAGTGGTGAAACAGAGCCAAACCCGCTGATTCGTGCTTTTTGGGGAGTTGCAATGGGTGTGACAGCACTGATTTTAATTTCGCTTGGGGCTGGTGGGATTACTGCTTTGCAGTCGTTTATTGTCATCACAGCGGTGCCTGTTTCCCTCATTCTTATGCCTTCCTTGTGGAATGCCCCTCAGATAGCGCTTAGTTTGGCTAAAGAGCAAGGTGTTTAAGGAGATGTTATCAGAGAAGAGGTTATTAGAGGACACCTTTAAAGGTTACTCGGGCATATTAAAGGTTAATGGGCATACAAAACAGTCTGAATATTAATGATAACAATAGGTGGTGAGCAAAATGGACGCACATCGTTCTACAGACGCAGAGACAATACTAAGAAATGCTGCGATTGTCATGGACCCGAATCGGCTAGGAGCCATGCACCAAACTCGAATCAGCTTTGCGAGAAGTTTGATTCGAAAGATAGCGAGTCACGCCTGGCAATTTTCTTTAACAGAATGGCAATTATGTCCACGTGGGTTTGGTCACGTTATCTATCGAATAGTCACGCCTGAGAATAAATATCACTTTGTTGCTTTTTGTACTGAAATAGAAGATGAAGAGCGTAATGATAGAGTCATTGCTAATAAATGGGATGTGACTTTTGCACTTGTACAAGGTGAAGTAGACGCAGAGCTATTAAGGCAGTTAAGTGAAAACATTCCTTTACAAGAAGCGGGGCGAAATTCTAATACAGTATTAGTACTTGCCCGTGCAAATAAAAGTGTTCGTGTTTTTGAACATATAATAAAAGCTTTATCTGAAGGGACACAACCACAAGCTCACGAGTTGATTGAAGTGGGTTATATTCTGCGTACTACAGCGGTTTATGGTAATGGTAAATTTGGTATTGCTGACTTTAATCGTCTAGAGAACAATCCTGACTTTTACCAATCATTTAGTGCTCAAATGTGTGCCGTTTATCTGCTTAGGTCGTTCAGCCTAGATTGGGTTCATTATCTGGCAAGGCAGAAAGGAAATAATAACGCCGTTACTCTGAATAGAGAACTTCAACGTTATCTTGGTGTGGGTAATGCAACCGGATTAGGCATGGCCCCATTTTTAATTCATCATCCTTGTATCGTTGATCAGTGGATGACTACTCGAGAAACAGCAATTGCTGAAGTCTTAGCATTAGATTGTGGCATCCAGCAAGGAAAGTCTTTGGAACGTTTTTTGTTCAAAGCAGTACGTCATTTAGAGCAGATTGTAACGATTAACGACTACCAGCAGCAGCTTAATCAGCAAGCGATAGAAGACGTAAGACAACTTATAAACTGTGTGTCATGGTTCATCGTCAATCAGAAAACATGGTCTGATCTCGTTGCGCATAGTAGAAGTTTTGGTTTGGAGAGCCAAGAAATTCTGTTGTCATGCTTAATTGAACTCTACCCATGCATGGTTGATTCACTTTCTGAGCAAATGAATACAAATGAATCCTTTTCTCTTTCGTCAGGACTTGCTGTAAAAGACTTAATGACCGCAATTGAGGAGAAGTATCAGTGGGCCATCAAAGAAGATTACTCTCTTCCTGAAAGCTGTTACTGGTTTTGGTATCGCTCTAAGGATAAGGAGGAGCCAAGACTAGGGGTTCGTGGCCAAGAAAAGGGAGAAGAAAACGAACTTCCTCTAGATATTGGTCGACAAGTCAATTGTCTCTATGACAGCTTGCAGCAACATTCTTTAACGATGTCATTAGCAGAATTTTTATTGCTATACCCACAATATCGGACTATTGCACGTCGTGTTTGGACGTTATGCCAGCGAAAGATGGGGGACGTACAGATGAACGTTATTCATCAAGAAACTCTACCTATTCATTTGTTACGATGTAAGCTATCAATGTTAGGCGCGACTAAATTTGACCCTCGTTCTGATCGTTGGGTACGCGTTACTTTCTTCCAAGGAGCGCCATTAATTGATGAAATTAATGATCCTAGCTATACCGATACATGGTTGTTTCCAATTATTGAAAGCGGCATCGTCCATGAAAAAACAAGCGTTGAAGGAGGGGTATCATGATTGTCTCCCATAACGAATTGGTTGCTTGTGTTTATAAAGCTTTCCTTGGTATGCGTCGTCAATGTGGAGAAGCGGATATTGTCGCTAACATGGTTGCAGACCTACAGATGGTCGATTTGAATGGTATCCACTATTTTAACCAAGCAAGCCTGCGACTTAATTTGGACAATGACTGTGCTGTAAGGATAATAAACGACACAAAAGAAGAATGTGAAATTGATTTAAACAATGGAAGCATTGCATGTCATTTGCCGGCGATATTGGATTTTGCTTTGGAAAAAATGGTCGGTTGCAAACAGGTTTGTATTAAAATAAACCAATGCCATGATCGTTGGTTAGCTTACAGTGAACTATTAAGGTTATCAGCCAAGGGAATTTCTTGTAGAGCCGGCTGGTTTAGCCACAATCAATCAAAGTATATCCAATATATACTAAATCGTGGGTGTGTTGCCCCTGATATCTTTTTTGCGGAACAGGGCAAAATCGACGAGCAAAGCGACATTTGCTTTCGAAACACAAAATCTATGGTGATAGAGCTGTCTACCACCTGCTTAAATGCTGACAACATCATGGTAAGAGGTATACACAAAATACATGGTGCTACCTTAGTTGAAAGACAAAAGGAGTCTCTCGAAAATGGGATTTATGTTGACGACGAAGATTGGCAGCAATTAAAACAAGCGGCCAGCGTTTTTTTGGTAGAAGACAGCGAGCAATCTTCGTTAAATGCTGGAGGACTTGTTTAGCTAAAAAATAGACGGTACAAATACAGGTGATTTTATACCGTCTGGTGTCTTTATGCTTGATTAATAACATTTTTGATGATCCCTACTGCTTTGACTGTGGCGCTCACAGCAACCGCAGTGACACCGACATCAGAAGCCGTAGATTCGACAGAGGTTAAATCGATTGAGCTCGAAATCTCCTCTATGTTTTCTGTCGCTGCAGCAAGAACTTCGTAAGGAATTAGCAGGCCTGCTAAACAGACAAAAAAAAGTTTGATATACATAATGGCTACTCCATTAAAAAGTAAATTTAAGCCGATTTGATTTGTCCTGACGCCATCTCACGTATTGGCATGGCAACTCGTAATTGCTTAGATTCCATTGCTTTAGCTGCATGGATATAAAAATCCTGCTCGACAACCCTGATTTTTTCCCAATGATCACGGTAAACAATGGCTTGATCCTTATGCCACTCTTTGACACAGAGCCAAAAGGATACTGGGTAGCAGGCTTCACCAAAACCTTCAAACCTCACACCACATTCATTGTGTAACTCAGGATGGTTTACGCAGATTTCTTTAATTTTATCGATGAGATAACTGATATTTTCAGGCTGCGTTGTGTGATGTAGCTTAATGTCACCAGTGAGCAGGTAAAAGCCCCTTTTGTCAATGTTTCTGACCGGGCTATCCATAAATACTTTATTAGGAAAGATTAAGTGTTCACCACCAAATTCTTCCAATGTGGTACAGCGAAGCCCAATGTGATGAACTGCACCTGATTTGCCGGCAATATTGATCCAATCCCCAGTCCTGAATGGTTTTTGGACTAGCAGCATGATGCCAGCAATAATATTGGCTACTGCATCCTGTGCTGCAAAGGCGATAGCCATTCCACCAATACCTAAGCCAGCTAAGATAGTAAACGGATCATGTCCAGCTGTTTGAATTGCGAGCATCAATCCATTGAGCCCAATGAATAAAGATGTCGCAAGTGACATAAAATCAACTAAAGATATGTCAAAGTTGTATGGTTCTGCGGTTAGTTTTCTGAGTACAAAAGTCGCAAAGAAAACCTTGACTATTCTTGCGATTAAGAAAGTAAGGCTCAAAATAAGTAGTACGTCTAGGGTAAGCTTAACGGTAGCAAAGTTATCTTTGAAAACATCTTTGAAAGATTCAACAAGCAATAATGAGCCGGATAACGCAATTAAAAGTAGAACCGGGACACGTAAACACTTATAAGTATCTGAAGTGTAAACATAACGTAGGATACGCCAAAGCCTTAAGAAGCGAGCTAGACGTAATATAGCGACATCTTCCAACCAACCGATACCACCACTCAAGAAAGGTTCAATAAGTACAGGTAGGCTTAATATTACAATCGCGAAATCAAGACGATTCCAGTTATCAGAAAAGTACTTTTTAATGCCTAGGTCACTAAGCTTAACAAATAACTCGAATGCAAAATAAAGCACACAAGCAAAATCAACCCATAGAATCCATGAGCCGATAGTCTTATGAAGAGATGGTTGAGTATCCAAAGCAACCATAACGCTTGCATTAATGAGTATAACAGTAAGTACGATTACTTCGTTAGTAATGAGTTTTGCAGCTTTTACCATAAAAATAACCTATTTGTGAATTAAGATTCTATTATTGACTCGCATTTTGAGACGATCTGTATTATTGAACCAGCGCAATTAGACAGGGAAGCATAAAAACTAACCCACATATTGCGCCAACAAGAAAACTAATGGTTTCCATACGCACTCCTAATGTTTTATTAGTTTAATAAGCAATTTTTTAGCCAGTTTTAAGTCAAAGCTTAATTGGCCTAGATATTGCTTTGTTAAAAATTTGAATAGTATGCAAGTGAAGACTTATGTCAGATGATTTTAAAATGCAGGATGATCTTACGAATAAAGCATCTACGAATGCAGATTTTGACTTCTACTATGGGGTTGAAGATAGCCTAGGTGACTGTGAGAACTATGATGTGGTAGAAGCCCTGGATAGAATTACAGTAGCTATTCGAAACCATGACCAAGACATTAATGTTGTAGACTTAGTTAACGAAGGGTTTTTCTTAGGCTTTTTCTTGGTTATCTTTTGCGGTCTATTGGCGCTTCCAATTGTTACTTTCATAAGAGTGTTAAGGGGATAATCATGCTGTCATTAATCTATGGCCGCCCTGGAACAGGAAAAACTTATGAAGCAGTTAAGTTTCATATATTACCGAATCTTAAGTTGGGTAACAAAGTCTATACAAACATACCAGTGAACCTTGAGGACCCAAATCTTGAAGTTAATGATAGTCCTAAAATTCATGACATAGTTAATATCATTGACAGTTCAGAGCATGAAATTACCTTCATCTTAGATGAGTTCCAATTTTTATTGCAAGAAGATGAAGAGGCTTGGTTTCAGCTTTTTGCGCAGCATCGTAAATTTAGAACTGACTTTTTTATTATTACTCAATCGCCATTATCATTGCCTGAAAAAATACAAGACCTGATTTCATTTGCTCATAAAACAACGCATAACCCATTTTTTTTAAAAAAGCTTTCATATATTAAAAAAGTTTATGATGGTGTTCCTACAGAGGAGCGAGTCGTTGTTTTAAATTCTAAATTACGTTTTTATAATAAGAAAATATTTTCTTATTATGATTCTTATTATCAGAGAAATTATGTTAAGACAGGTAATTTGCTTCATTTTGATAATAAAAGTAATATAATGATTTGGCCTATTTTAGCTGTGTGTGTAATCGTGTTTTTGATTTATAAATTTAGTGTTGAAAGAGAATTTAACTTAAGGTCTTACTTAGAACACTCTGCTCCAAATATGAATGTTAATAAAGAAGAAAAAGAAATTCCTGAACCTATACAAGAGACAAATAGACAAGATTCCGTCAATCAGAGTGAGCAGGATTTAAAAGAGGTTGAGTTGAAAAGTAGTGATGATGAACTTATTAATATAATTTTGAAATCAAGAATTTTTATTTCCGGTTGGCATCTTAAAAAGAGAGTGAAAGTTTATTATTATGATGTTTGGCAGGAAAATTTTTTATTTAGGATTAATTCAGACAACCATATTTTTGAAAGTTTTGAAGTTAAAGAATATGAAGAGTGCCTAGTCAGTATTACTTATCAAAGGAGTGTGAAATTCATATCATGTATTCCAGATTAATTATAAATTCAGCTAATGTTTTTTAGCTATAATCTATGTAATTAATTAACTTGATTTGTATTTCTATTTACATCTTGTTGTATTATTAAAGTTAGGTATGTATCTTTAACAAGATCTCGATACTTCTTTTTAGTTCATTCCCTTCGCTTGTTGATTTTTCTTATTAATTTTCTATTTTCATTAACAAAAATAACTAGTGTCTTTTTTGTATTTATTTAGTGTTTAAAATGAGACATCCTTTCATATTATCCTATTGATTTAACATTTTTGTAACCTTTAAAATTGCCAGTTTCATATATTTCATAGTTAACTCATCACAACTATTTAATTGATATTAAATATCGGTATTAGTGTGTTTTTTTCTGATAGATTCGAAGTGAACACATCAAGGAGATAGATAAATGAAAATTAAAAAAAGACTGATCGCTATTGCTGTTGCTAGTGTGATTTCGATGTCAGTATATGCAGGAGAGTCAATTACTCTGACAAAGCCGGTTAACTTTACTAGCTTTTCTGGTCTAAACAAGCAACTGGGTGTAAGTCATTCTTCAAGTTTTCAACAAGTTAAGAACATCTATTTACAAAAACGTGGTATTTATAAAGTCAAAATTCAGCAACATATTTGGGGCATCCCTGTATGGGGACATGCTTTAAATGCAACACAAAGCTATAAGGGTGGCGCACTGAAAGGAGTTCAAGGTAACTACCTACGTATAAGAGATGTTGATCGTAGTTTTGTTAAACCTAAACTTAATCGTGCACAAGCGCTAAAAATTGCATCGAAAAACTATGAAAATAAAGCGTTTGCACGTCATATGCTGAAAAATGTTCAAGATGACTTGTACGTTTACCAAGATGGTAAGAAAACTCGACTGGTATATGTGATTGCATTCTTAGATAGAAACAGTTTATCTCCTTCACGTCCGTTTACTATGCTTGATGCTCATACTGGTGAGATACTTAACCGATGGGAAGGTATTACACATGCTGAAGTAGGTACTGGCCCTGGTGGTAATGAAAAAACAGGCATGTATGAGTATGGCACCGATTATCATTACCTCGATGTTCAAGAGAATGGTACGAACTGTGTCATGGAATCTGAAAATGTTATTACAGTGAACCTAAATGGCGACACCGAAGGTAGTACGCCTTACAGCTATGAATGTCCACGTAACGAGTTCAAAGAAATCAATGGCGCATACTCACCTCTGAATGATGCTCATTACTTTGGCAATATCGTTTTTGATATGTACAAAAACTGGTTTGATACAGCTCCTCTCTCATTTAAGTTGATGATGCGTGTTCACTATGGTGATGAATATGAAAATGCCTTTTGGGATGGAGAGGCAATGACTTTTGGAGATGGTGAGAGCTACTTCTACCCACTTGTTAGCTTGGATGTATCTGCTCATGAAGTCAGTCACGGCTTTACAGAGCAAAACTCAAACCTCATTTATGCCGATCAATCTGGAGGTATGAACGAAGCTTTCTCTGATATTGCAGGTGAGGCAGCTGAGTACTATATGAAAGGTAGCAATGACTGGATGGTTGGCCATGATATTTTCAAAGAAGAAGGCGCGTTGCGTTATATGGATGATCCTTCTCGAGACGGTTCTTCCATTAATCACGCTCAAGATTACTATGAGGGTTTGAATGTTCACTATAGCTCTGGTGTCTTCAATAAAGCTTTCTATCACTTAGCGACAACCCCTGGTTGGGATACTAAGAAAGCATTTGAACCATTTGTACTAGCCAATCAAGTATATTGGACAGAAGACAGTAATTTTTGGGAAGGGGCATGTGGTGTCAAGAATGCTGCTAACGATCTAGGTTATGATCTGACTGCAATTGTCGATGCTTTTAATATTGTTGGGGTCGAACCGTGTGCAGAACCACCTCTACCGCCAGAGCCAGAATATCAACGTCTTGAAAATGGTCAAGCAATGGCAGTAAGTGGTACAACAGGCTCTAAGACGTACTTCGATATTGAAGTCCCAGAAGGGCGTGAGAAACTCACAATAGAGCTTGATGTTGATAATGGTGACCCAGATATTTATATTGGTTTAGATTATGCACCTAGCTCGTCTAATAATATTTGTTCAAGTCTATCAGTTACTGATGAGATTTGTGTTATCGATAACCCTGAAGCTGGCCGATACACAATAAATGTATTTGGTTACGTCGGATACGACAACGCTCAATTGAGAGCATCCTTTGACCAACCAGCTGAAAATATTCCACCAGTCGCTGCATTTACTTACAGCGTAAATGGAAAAACAGTAGAGTTTGTCAGCACTAGCACTGATAGTGACGGACACATTGTTTCTTACCAATGGGACTTTGGCGATGGCAGCTCACAAACGGGTGAAACAGTAAGCCATACTTACTCTGATGCTGGAAGTTACAATGTCACACTAAGCGTTACCGATAACGGCGGAAGCTCAACAGAAGCTAGCCAAACGGTAGTTGTAGAAGATGATGCTGTTGAAGCATTCCCACTTAAACTTAACTTCGGTAATAAGTTACCAGATGGTAAAGCGCGCGTGAAACTGTCTTGGAAGTACGATACTGAAGACTATTTTATTATCAAGCGAAATGGTAAAAATGTTGGCGCAACAGATTTCCATTCATACGTTGATCGATTTGAGCATGACGGAGTGGTAGACGTTGAATATCAAGTCTGTACATCCGGAAATGTTTGTTCTGAAACTAAGCACTATCGTTTCATGAAAACGAATACGAAGAGAAACAAATAATGCTTTAAAACAGGGGCTCCGTAAGGAGCCCTATTTTTTTACATAAATAATAACAGGACTATCAAATATGAAGAGGTCACTTCTAGCGTTGGCACTTTCTGGTGCTTTTAGTGCAATGTCATGGTCAAGTACTACAATCACAGATCATTCAGTTTGGATTACCACTGATGCAGATGCCGAGCACTTGATAAGTAAGCATGGAGCGAAAATATTCCCCAGCGTCATAAATAATTATCGTTCAATTGTTGCAAAGCTAGATGCGAAACAATTGGCTTCTCTAACAAGTCATATGCACCATGAGAAAAATCGCTGCGGTGGTTATATGGTTCATAGCAGTTTGGCGGAGGCAAAACTTAAAGCGGAGATGCCGTTAGCTCGTCAAGAATTTGAAAAACCAACAATTAGCCACCAGGACATAGTTACGCCTCTGATTGCTATGATCGAGCCAAATCATATTGTCGATACGATTGAAATATTGTCGAACTTTACCAATCGATTTTATACCACCAGTACTGGAATTGAGGGTTCAAACTGGTTATTGGAACGTTGGCAGCAAGAAATTGAAGGTGTCGATTATGCATCGGCACGTCAAATAACACATCAAGATTATCCACAAAAATCGGTAGAAGTGACGCTTGTCGGTAAAACTCATCCTGAGCAGATTGTTGTTATTGGTGGCCACTTAGATTCAACAGTAGGCAGTTTAACAACGGAAGGAACTATTGCACCTGGAGCAGATGATGATGCTTCTGGTATTGCGACAGTGACAGAGACATTACGCTTAATGATAGCTAGTGGTGTTCAGCCAGATAAAACCATTAAATTTTATGGTTATGCTGCTGAAGAAGTCGGTTTACGGGGCTCACAAGATATTGCTAACACACTAAAAAATAACGGTGAGCAAGTAATTTCAGTGTTGCAATTAGACATGACAAATCATCAGGGTTCCGCTCACGACATCACCTTCTTGACCGATTATACGGACAGTAATCTCACTGAATTTCTCACTGAACTATTAGATGAGTATGCCAGTGAGATAAGTTACGATTTTGATCAATGCGGTTATGCATGTTCTGATCATGCATCATGGCATAGCGCTGATTTTTCTGCTGCGATGCCAGCAGAAAGTTTATTTGCTGATACTAACTCCAACCTTCATTCCGAAGCTGATACCTTGGAGAACTCCGATCCAACTGCACTTCATGCAAGTAAGTTTGTCAAACTTGCCATTGCATATTTAGTCGAAACCAGTCTCGAATCCAGTTCAACCGTGATTGAACTAGAGGCAGGTGAAGCTGTTGAAAACCTCGAATCTTACTATGGTGAAGAGCAATTCTTTACTTTTGAGAGTCAATCAGAAGGTAAAGTAACGATCGAAGTGTCTGGTCCAAGAAATGGTGACGCTGATTTATATGTAAAATATGAAGATAGTGTATCCAGTACAAATTTCGACTGTCGTCCATTTTTAAACGGCAGTAATGAAGTCTGTGTTCTAGACAAACCCGCTGGTATCTTCAATATCATGTTGAAAGGTTACCGAAATTTTGATCAAACCAAAATTCTGGTTGATTTCGAAGCAGCGGAGCGTACTGAATATGAAGGTGATTTTGAATTAGATATGGATTTCGGCAATAAAAATCCAGATGGTCAAGCCAAAGTAAAGCTTTCGTGGAATTATGACACTGAAGATTATTTTATTATCAAGAGAAACGGCACCAATGTTGGTGCAACAGAGCTAGATAGCTATGTCGATGAATTTGAATTTGATGAGACGATTGATGTTGAGTACCAAGTGTGTACTTCTTCTGGAATTTGCTCGGAAAAACGAGACTACCATTTCACCAAACCACTTATTAAAGCTTAGGTTCGGCTAAGTACATGTCATTTGGTTATTTTAAGGAAATAAAAATGAAAAAAAACTTAATATCTATGGCTTTAATCGGCAGTATGATGTCGCCAGTTCTTTTTGCAAACACGGTAGGTAATGAATCTGTATGGATTACAACAGATGCAGATGCACTACATTTGATTACGGAACACGGAGCTGAAGTATATAAACCATTTTCTGGTAAAACACAGTCTATCGTGGCAAAAATAGAGATGAAGCAACTGGCTGCGCTTTCTAGCCACATGCATCACGATAAGCATCGCTGTGGTGGTTATATGGTCCATGAAAATAAAGCCATTGCTTTAAAAGCAGCGTCAATGCCTATTAGTCGTCAAGACTATCAAAAACCGACCATAAGCCATCAAGAAAAAGTAAGGGAACTCATTGCTCAAATAGAGCCGAATAACATGGTCGAAACCATCGAAAATTTGAGTAACTTTACCAACCGCTTTTATACCACCTCCACTGGGATTGAAGCCTCCGATTGGTTGTTAGAACGTTGGCAACAAGAAATCGAAGGTATTGGTTTTGGCTCAGCTCGGCAAGTGACTCATGCCGATTACCCACAAAAATCTGTGGAGTTGACTTTGCTGGGTAAAACGTCGCCCGAGCAAATTATTGTTATTGGAGGACACTTAGACTCTACAGTGGGTAATTGGACACAAGAAGGAACGATTTCACCAGGAGCGGATGATGATGCATCTGGGATTGCAACAGTCACAGAAGCATTACGATTAATGATTGCAAGTGGTGTTCAACCAGATAAAACCATCAAGTTTTATGGTTATGCTGCGGAAGAGGTTGGTTTACGTGGCTCCCAAGATATAGCACAAAGCATGAAAGATGATAATGCAAATGTTTTGTCGGTTTTACAATTAGATATGACGAACTACAATGGTTCGGCTAATGACATTACTTTTATATCTGATTACACCGATAGTAATCTTAACCAATTTCTTAGTGAATTGATTGATACTTATGCGGATGAAATAAGTTATGACTTTGACCGCTGTGGTTATGCTTGTTCAGATCATGCTTCTTGGCATAACCTTGGCTATTCTGCTTCTATGCCTTTTGAAACCATGTTCAGTGAGTTTAACCCCCATATTCATACCAAAGAAGATACGTTAGAAAACTCAGATCCTACAGCCAGTCATGCTACTAAATTTGCTAAGCTTGCGATTGCTTATTTAATCGAATCAAGTTTAAACCAAATAGACGGTGCGATAACGCTGGAAGATGGTCAGCCAGTGGAAGATTTAGAAGCGGGGTATGGTGAAGTCTTATACTTTACCTTTACAACTGAGGAAGAGGGAGAAGTTACAATAAATCTTATGGGTCCTTCAAAAGGCGATGCGGATTTGTTTGTTAAATACAACGATGCAGTTTCTACTTCGAATTATGACTGTCGTCCTTTCCAAAATGGTAGCAATGAAACTTGTGTGTTAACAAAGCCAGCTGGAACGTTTAACATAATGGTCCGTGGGTATCGGAACTTTGATGAGACTTCCATTAAAGCAAACTTTACGGCGGCTCCGATTCAATAAAACATCTCTCAAATAAGTAAAACACATCTCGATAAATACGAGTCAAGCAGTGGCTGATCTTCATCAGTCACTTTTATCCCACAAAACATCATAAATATGGCAACCTTTCAAAAAACTCAATATTTAAAACATTTTTAAATATATTTAAATATATACTCAATTAAATGTTTAATTTGACTTTAGTTAACTTAATTTCTGCCTTTTTTATCCTTGTTTTTTACATTTATATATCTTTATCTAAGAATAATTTTTTTATTATTTTTTCACTAAAATTAGCATTGTCTAATTAATTATTGTTGATATTATCAATAGCGATTAATTCAATCGCAGTGGTAATAAAAACAAATGAAAAACATGTCTAATACGATAAAGCTTATGTGTGCAACATTGCTTTTATCTCCAATTTCTTATGCTCAAGAAGTCAATCACTCCTCGGTTGTACAGACGGCTTTTTATGATCAAGTTGATCCAAAATACACCGATTCTTTGTACCTTTTTCAGTTAGTGATGTCTAAAAATTGTTTAACTTATCAAAGAGAAGAAGAAGCTTGTGGTGTTTATCTAGAAGAAAAACGCGAATCAGTAACATCAGACTGGTATCAAGAAATCGATCCAATTAAAAAGCAATATCTGAAAATTAAGCTTGATATGCTGGAGAATATGAGAACGGTTTTAGCTGATGTCCATTATGGTGATCAAGGTTACTACAGTGCTATTGTTGCTGATACACAGGCAATTATGGATGCTAAGTTTGAACCACAATTACAAGAGATCTTTAGTCAAGAGCTTGCTAAAAACAGTGGTAGAACAGGTCACGATTTTGTTGGCTCTAAACAACAGCTTCTATTTCAGTATCAAAATGAAGCACAATATTTTCGTGATACGGTCATTGAGCCTTTTGAAATAGGTACTCCACCAGCAACAAAAAAAGATAAGATTTATTATCAAGAATTACTATTTTCTAAGCAGTACCTAGCTGAAAAAGTCTTGATGACCTCGGCGGAAAGGGAATTAGACACTTATCTGAAAAGTGTGATTCGAGATCTTGTTAGATGTTCAGAGTGTACAACAACACCAATCGTAAAAATGTGGAATAACTCTTCTGTACACTATAAGGAAATATCTGTTACTGAGCTTATGCTGTTCGGATTAGAAAACGATGGATGGATCGGTAATACGGAAATCTTATATCCTATTGAGTACTTTGGTATTGTTGAGAAAGAAATTTCAGTTATTCAGTTTTTAACTTACTTGCGCTCTTATATTCAACAAAATCAAGACAATTTTTTTGTATCACAAGATCAACTACTTTCCGGAAATAAGCCAGGAAATGTTGAGCAAGTCTCTTGGGAGGTGATGCAGAAAGGAGTGTCAAACAATAACCTCAGCTCCGATATTTGGCAGAAAGCTATTGTTCCTAACATACGTGATTTATTTAATTCACTTGTTGATATTACAACTGAATCAACAGGGGCTACTTTTGTAAATCAAGCTTCTCAAGCGATGAATAGTGCGGTTACAACAAGCTTTAAATTGGCGCATATCGGGAAAACATTCAATATAGCGAGTGCTATCGAGACCGTTGTAAATCATATTCCAAAGGTTGTAATTGGTGAAGAAACGCGAAGGGCATGCAGAAATGATAGTTTTACTGGTTCTGGTGGCATTACTTTAGAAGAAAACTGCATATACGTACCAAACTTTGGGAGTGGTAAATTCCCTATCACCATTGGCAAGTTGTTTGATCAAAAAGAAGGATCAGCGGTTATCCAAGATATGACGGGGGGTAACACAGCATTAATGACTCTATACCGTTACATACCGACAAGAATTCTAAACCCTTGGGATATGTTCTTCGATGGTGTTCAATTTATTACCGGTGTTGATGTAAGGCAATACGGTCAAGATATTATGGGTTATAACGTCTCTTTAATTCATAAAAGCGGAGCGATTGTATTTCGGGATATTATCTTTGGTAAAGAAGAGTTAGTACTACAAAAAGCCAACTTACTGGATACAGATGTAAGTCATTATACATTAAAAATATACAGCAATTTAAATAACAATGAAGTAGCGAGCTTTACGCTGAGCAATGCTATGTTCTATCGTTCTAAAGGTGGTGTTGTACATGGGAACAAGTTCTATTTTGTAGAAGAAATTCCTTATAATCAGGAGCCTGAATATGTCAACGAAGTGCGAGCATCACAAAAATGCCCAACACCACACCCTCAAGTATCCGACAGGAAAAAGTATTTCTTTGATTGTTTAGAGGAAAAATATAACTATTCATATATTCCTGATTATTACCTAGATAATATGACGGTAGTATCAAAGCCAGAATAAAAATTGAGCGCCGTTCTTACTCTCATATCGTAAACTTGAGGGAGTAAATAAGAGATTTAAAGTGCTGAAATTCAAAGCTTTGATTTACTCTTGTTAAATTACATGTCAATAAGACCAAACATGCCGCGTTAATTACTGATGCGGTATGTTCTTATCCGTTTGTACTAAAGTGTCGAATTGTAATACTTAATCATTTCTTCTTGAGTCGCGGAAGTTAATTCTGGGTTATTCTGCTGCGTTTTCATAATTTGTGCAAATGAGGGAAGTATACTTCTTTCTACACGATGGTCTTCCTGCCAGAGTTTGCCTCTCATAATGGCTTTAGCGCAGTGGAAGTAGACAGTTTTAACATCAATTTTAACGACTAGCTTTGGGGCTTTTTTGCCATCTGGGCATAATGCTTTTAATTCTTCGTCTATATGAAGAGTTGCACTTCCTTTGAGGCGAACGACTTCATCAATACCATTAACCATCAAAAGTAATCCAACATGTGGGTTATTAATGATATTTTTAAAGCTATCTATGCGGTTGTTTCCGGAGCTATCTGGAATGAGTAGGGTATGAGAATCTAGTACATTTATAAAGCCAGGCTCCCCCCCACGAGGTGAAATATCGGTAAAGTTTTCGGAATCCGTTGTTGCTAAAAGAGCAAAATGGCTATGCTCGATAAAGGTTTTTGTAAAGCTATCGATTTGATATTGAACTTTGTTTCTGGCTCTTGTGCTCGGTTCGGGATATAGAGCGGCTAACTCATTTAACGTATTAATTTGGCTCATTACTATTATATAAGTGTTATTAAAAAGTAGGTATAATTATGTATGTCATTGTAAAAACAAACAATCATAAGATTATTTTCTGTGAACCTTGTTTAATTTATGTGGTGTGGTTTCTTTAGCCTGTTCAATTAACCACTGTTTAACTATTTCCATGACAGTGGTCTCTTTCTTGATATCTAATCGACTAAGCCAATAACCACCTTTGTTTAAATAAATATCGAAGGGTTGAGCGAGCTGACCACGGAAAATCTTCTGAGCAAACATTAATGGGGGAGCTAAAGCTAAGCCGTACCCTTGAATAGCAGCATCTACCATGAGAGAAGTCGAATCAAAAGTAACGGTTGGTCGCCTTGCGCTTTCAGGAGGTGCGCCAGCTTCTATCAGCCAGTGATCCCATTCTGTTACATCGTAAGAACGCAATAATGGGTATTGTAGAACATCAATTGGACTCTTTAAATTTTGATAAAACCTTTGATTACATAGCACAGTGAAAGGAGCATCAAACAGTTTTATTGCTGAAGAATTGTTCCAGTTACCATTACCAAAACGTATTACATAATCTAGTCCTTCGGCAAACGCATCAGAACGGTTGTTATTGGTTGATATCCTTAACTCAATAGTAGGGCATTCTTGATGAAATTGTTCAAGACGAGGTAATAACCAATGGAGAGCAAAGGTACCCACTACGCCTAAATTAACAACGTGTTTTGGGCAACCAGCTTGAAGGTTGTCAAGGTTGAGTGAAAGATGGCTAAATGCTTTTTCAACAATAGGAAATAGCCGCATACCTTCTTCCGTTAAATTGATCCCTCTGGGCATACGATTAAATAAGGTTACTCCAAGGCACTCTTCTAGTTTTTTTACTTGCTGACTTACTGCAGTTTGAGTCACGCAGAGTTCATTTGCCGATTTGGTAAAATTTTGATGTTTGGCGGAAACATAAAAAGCTCTCAATCCATTTAAAGGGAGTTTGCTTAAGTTCATATTTAGTTACTTTGTGATGCTGTGATTCAATTCATAATTGTAACGGATTTTGGTGTGCTTATGATAAAAACAAGTCACAAAGGCCAAGAAAATCTTGGGGCTCTCCATGGAAATTGTAAATTGTTAGCTTTAAATTACTTACCTAAAATGATGTGAGTTAATCAATATGTAAGGTATAAAAATGAAAATTCCATTGGCATTGAGTGTCTTATCCTTTTTCTCATCGTTGGTTATGTCTGCAGACTTAACTGCTTCATTGACAGAAATCGAGCGAGAAAGCACTGGGCGAATAGGTGTTGCTGTAATTGATACCAAAGATAATAAACTTTGGAATTATCATGGGCATGACTTCTTTCCTATGATGAGTACATTCAAGACTTTAGCTTGTGCACACATGCTGTATCAAGTTGATCGAGGGCAGATAAAAACAGCAAAATCAATACCGGTAACAAAAGATGATTTAGTTAACTGGAACCCTGTTACAGAACATTTTGTGGGAAGCACAATGACCTTACAGAGTTTGTGTAATGCAGCAATGACAATGAGTGATAATGCTGCTGCAAACCTCGTGCTTAAAGCGATAGGTGGGCCAGAGAGTTTAACCGCTTTCCTTCAAAGGAATGGTGATAAAGCGACTCGATTAGATGATATAGAACCGCAATTAAATTATGTAGATATTGGGTCAAAGCGAAATTCTACTACGCCTTTGACGATGATGAAGACCATAGAAAAACTTACTCTTGGAAGTGTATTAAGTGAGCAAAGTAAAAGGCAATTATTACTATGGATGAAAGCGAATATGGTGTCTGATGGCTTACTTCGCGCTGTGGTGCCTAAAGATTGGCAAGTGGCAGATAGAAGTGGCGGCGGCGTTAATGGCTCACGAACCTATACCGGTATGATTTGGCGAAAAAACCGAGATCCAATTTTTATAGGTATCTTTGTTGCACGTACGAAATACAAAACTGTCCCTGAATTGAACAAGCTAGTCAGGACTATTTCAGTGGCCGTTTTGGAAGAGTTTTTATAAAAAATATTCAGATACCTCGGACTCACTTGGGTATATGCGTATATGAACATGAGCAGTAGGAAAGCTGATTAGGCTTATTTGGTTAATTTCGGCTCTGCTGCTTTATTATTACCTTTTGCATCAAAGAGTGAATTGTTGTGAACAGTGATAAGTGTTGAAATTACTTGCTGTAAACCCAATCAGTGCTTTTAACTTTATTTTTGGCGATAAAATATACAACCTGTCACTTATTTAAGTTTTTATACATTTTTCTTGCATAAAAAATCAAAATTGTTAGTATAAATACCAAGTGACAATTAATGCAGTATGGCAACATGAGTATTCAAGTTAAAAGTATCAATAAATCTTACGGCAATACCCAAGTTCTACACGATGTCAGTTTTAATTGTGAAAGTGGTGAAACGTTGGTGTTACTTGGCCCAAGTGGTGCAGGGAAGAGCTCTCTACTACGTGTTCTTAACCTTCTAGAAAAAGCAGATAACGGTCAGTTAAACATCGCTAATAACGCATTCGACTTTTCAACTGAAATCAAAGATAAACAAGGTTTAGCGCTTCGTCGTAAAGTAGGTATGGTGTTCCAACAGTATAACCTGTGGCCACACATGACAGTGATGGAGAACCTGATTGAGGCTCCGGTAAAAGTATCCGGCATGGATAAAGAAGAGGCGAGTAAGCAGGCAATGCAAATTCTCTCAACGCTGCATTTGACCGACAAAGCGGATGCATGGCCGATGCAACTTTCTGGTGGGCAACAGCAACGTGTAGCGATTGCTCGTGCGTTAATGATGAAACCTGAAGTCTTACTTTTTGATGAGCCTACCGCAGCACTTGACCCTGAGATCACTAATCAAGTGGTTAAAATCATAAATGATTTAAGCGAGACCGGTATAACACAAGTAGTTGTGACCCATGAGGTTGATTTCGCAAAGAAAATTGCTAGCCATGTTCTATACCTAGAAAAAGGGTACATCGTAGAGCACGGTACGCATGATGCATTTGTTAATCCGCAAACCACTCAGTTCGCAGATTATCTCAATCATTAAACTAAATTTTTTAAGTTCAGTCTATTTAACAGATAAGCTCGGCTGTCATTGCGAGTGTCAGCCCAATAAGTACACACGGAGTATTGCAATGAAAAAGATTCTACTAACTTCACTAATCGGCCTTTCTTCTGCAACCATGGCAGTGAATGCTGCAGCACAAGAAGAGATCAAATTCGCGATGGAAGCGACTTACGCACCGTTTGAATACATGGATGAAAACAACCAAATTCAAGGTTTTGATGTGGATCTTGCGAACGCACTATGTAAAGAAATGGAAGCAAAATGTACCTTCCATAACCAGTCTTTTGACAGCCTAATCCCCGCTTTAAAATTCAAGCGCTACGATGCGGCTATCTCTGCAATGGATATTACTGACGCGCGTTTGGAGCAAGTGAACTTTTCTGATCCTTACTACGACAACTCAGCAGCATTTGTTTCTATCAAAGAAAAAGTGGCAGATCAGACAGCACTAGAAGGTAAGCGTGTTGGTGTTCAAAACGGTTCAACACATCAGAGTTACCTGATTGCTCAAATTCCAGGCGTAACAGCGGTTCCTTACTCAAGCTACCAAGACGCGTTCATCGATATGAAGAATGGTCGTATTGATTCTGTATTCGGTGACACAGCCGTCGTAGCAGAATGGTTCAAGAAAGAAGACAACTTAGCGTACGTGGGCGAGCACGTAACTAACCCTAAATACTTCGGTAACGGTTTTGGCATCGCAGTAAATAAAGGGAATGAAGAGCTAGTTAATAAGCTGAATTCGGCACTGAAAACAGTCAAAGCGAACGGTGAATACGGCGTAATCTACAACAAGTATTTCGGTAAGTAATATGGCATTAACGGGTTACTCTTTATCGCTTGTTCAAGCTAGCTGGATGACTGTACAGCTAGCCTTCACAAGCCTTTTAGTTGGTCTAATTCTGGCTGTGTTATTCGCCAGTGGTGAAATGTCTCGCCGAGTTTTCATTAAATGGCCAACGACGGCGTTTGTGACAATTGTACGTGGCTTGCCAGAAATCCTTGTTGTATTGTTTATCTATTTTGGTTCGACACAGGTTCTATTTTTAATCACCGGGGACTTTATTGAGGTGAGCCCGTTCTTGTCTGGTGTGGTGGCGTTATCGCTGATTTTTGCTTCTTATGCTGCTCAAACTTTACGTGGTGCATTAAAAGCGGTCGGAAGAGGGCAGAGAGAAGCAGCAAGTGCACTCGGCATCAGTCAAGCACACGCTTTTGTTTGCATTGTTTTGCCTCAAGCTGTAAGACACGCACTACCAGGCTTAACTAACCAATGGTTGGTTTTGCTGAAAGATACCGCACTTGTATCACTGATCGGTGTAACGGATTTGCTGAAACAAGCGCAGCTAACGTCTGCTGCGACGCATGAAGCGTTTACATGGTATGCAACCGCTGCGGTGATTTACTTAGGCATTACTTTGATTACACAACGTGCCGTCAAACTGATTGATAAGAAATTCTCAATTCAAGGTATGAGTATGGGACAGGAGGCAACCGCATGAACGAACAACACGTTTGGCAAATGCTAGATGGCTTAGGTACTAGCCTTCAATTGACCGCCGCTTCCTTGGTTGTGGGCTGCCTCTTAGCTCTGATGATGACGCTGACTCTGATACTACGTACCCCGGGTTTGCATTGGGTAAGCCGTGGCATCATTACCTTGTTTACAGGTACGCCTTTATTGGTACAGATCTTCTTGGTGTACTACGGTCCGGGTCAGTTTGAGTCAGTAAGGGAAAGCGTATTTTGGACATGGTTAAGCCAACCTTGGTTCTGTGCGATGTTAGCGTTAGCGCTTAATACCGCGGCGTACAGTACTCAGTTGTTCAAAGGGGCGTTTAATGCGATTCCTCCCGGCCAATGGCAAGCGTGTCGCGCTTTGGGTATGAACAAAACTGTAACGTTGAAAGTTCTGTTGCCATATGCAGTTCGTCGTGCGGTTCCTGCCTATTCAAACGAAGTGATTTTGGTCTTTAAAGGGACGTCTCTTGCTAGTACCATTACAATCATGGATCTTATGGGTTACGCGCAGCGCATTAATGCCCAAACCTACGATACATTAACAGTATTTGGTATTGCCGGTGCATTTTATCTAAGTGTAAATGGTGTTTTGACTTTGATATTCCGCCAAGTTGAGAAAAAAGCACTGGAGTTTGAAGCTGCTTAACTGAAATTTTATACCCAAGTAACCTCTTTTTGAATCAAACATTTTGACTTCACTTGGGTATATAGACAAGTTGAAGTCAATTATGGCGTCTTTGCTTAATCATTAACAGAACTTGTGGTAGCAAAGACATGATGATCATACCAAGCATGAATCCGTACTGAAGCAGAGTAAAGTTTTCATCGAGCAACACATACCCAGCAACGACTCCTGCAAGCGGATTCGCGACGCCTCCAAAGGTAAAGTCTACTACGCTCATTTTTTGTAACAACCAAACATAGACACTATAAGCGAAGACGGTGTTGAGTAAAATAACCCAAAGTAAGCCGACTAGATTGCGTAAAGAAATATGATTCACAGCATCAAAATAAGGCTGTGGTTGGAAAAATGCGCACAGGCAAGTGGCAAGGGAGAGAACAACGCCGCCTAGAATAAGTTGCCACGTCAAAACTGTCCACCAGTGAATTCGAGAACCTAGAGATTTGGTTACCGTGCTTCCTATTACGATACACATGATTGCAGAAAGCATCGCGATCAAACCTACAGGGCTTAAATTCATTGAACTTGGGTTAAATAAAAACCAAGCCAGTAGAATTAAAACTGAACCGCATAGGACTTGACTCTGAGAAGGCTTTCGTCGGTGGAAAAGCCAACTAAAAAGCATGGCAAATACAGGGACAGAGATCATCCCCACGCCAGAAATCGCTGATGGTAAAGTTAGCGCCATAACAAATATGAGTCCAAAAAACATTGCTATATTAAGAGTGCCAAGCACAGCTAATATCTTCCAATCTTTTCTTTCTGGCAACGATGGCTTGATGGCAAGAAGTATAAGGCCAGCAGGTAAAGAGCGAAGAGCTCCCAATAGCAGTGGTGGCCATTCAGCGAGTGTATATTGTGTTACTGCATATGTAGTACCCCAACAAAAAGCGGGCAGCATGGCAAAAATAATATTCATATAAAGTATCTTTATATAGATATAGTTTTTGTAAAGATACCTTAGCGTCTAGTTACTGTAAAGTATCATTATGATAAGATATCATTTCTGAATGAAAAAGCTGTTGGAGGCGATCCTTTATATGGACGCGGTTGAGAGAGCAATCAGTCAATGGTCACAAGAACGGCCGGAGTTAGATACAGAGCCCATGGCGGTCATGGGGCGCTTGATGAGAATTGTGAAGTACATGGAAACTCATGTTGGCAAATTACATAAACAATACGGCCTAAAATTAGGTGAGTTTGATGTACTTGCAACCTTAAGGCGTAGCGGTGAGCCATATAGATTGACGCCATCAGGATTGCTCGGTTCATTAATGCTGACATCAGGGGCAATGACCAATCGTCTTGATAAATTGGAGAAAAAAGGCCTGATTGTAAGAGAGCACAGCAAAGACGATCGTCGAAGTGTGACTGTCGAGCTGACTGCCCAAGGTTTAGAGTTGATTAACACCATGCTTGAACCTCATCTTCAGCTGCAACATCAACTTATCAGTGCTTTGAGCAAAACTGAAATAACAGAGTTTAATCAGGCGTTAAAAGTACTATTAAAAAATTACGAAGCGTGATTTTAGCGGGCATATTTATTTAGCGGGCATAGTTAAACGGCATTAAGAACAAAAGCTTATTAACGCCGTTGTTATTTAGATGAAACTTGTGGATTGAAATTTTAATCAAATATCTTTAATTGATGTCGTAATAATCGATAACATGCATGTTGTCTAAATAGTAAGCAGGGATTGCATAGGGATAGTATTTACCTTCCAAGCAAGAGTAAAAGTATTCTTTATCATTCACGTTCATTGGCGGTAAGCCGCAAGCCGTTGAGGCTCTTGTGCGGTTTACGAATTCTGCTTTGTGATTATCAAAGATTTCTTTAACAAAATAGAAACTATTCCCTTTTACCACCCCTGCGTAGCTTCTTTGAAACATAGCTTCATTAAGTTGGAAGTTTATGATCTCATCATGTTGGTCAAAAATTTTTAAGGTATAATGAGTTAAATCTTCGTCAAACAACCTTGATCTTTGAAGTGTAATTTCCTGTTTAATAGATATATTGGCATTGTGAATAATAGCACCGCTATCGTGTACAAGAAGTAGGTTATAGGTTCGTGTATCTGAATCATTCAATTGCGAACTGATCGTAATTGGAAAAGATTTTGACTTAAAATTAGGAACATAAATACAGACTTCTTCTAAGCTGATACCTCGACTGAATCCACTTCCTTGAAACTCATCGCTTTGGCATAGGTAGCGAAGAGATTCACCCATAATGAGCTTAGGGAGATGTTTTACTGTAAGGCCAACAGCACTTGCAATGTTGATTGTATTACCAATATTAGCCAGCTTGAAATTCGTTGTGACAGCTCTATTCATGGCTTTTGACGACTCTTTCAAGAAAGTCAATTGTGTTTGACCTGTTGTTACATCGATAATGGAATTATAAAGATCTCGTAAATTAGGGATCGCGCCAACCTCCCAAATTGCATTCTTGAGTTGATCCTTATTCGACATCTGTTGTTTCATGACTTGCCATGATTTAATGTCGATATCTTCTGGCTTAGAATCTGATTGAAGCTGATCGAGTGAAACAAAGAATTTCGATTGATTTTGCATAACAAACAGTCTGAGTGCATTGATGAACTCAACAACAGAAAAATTATTCTCATTTTTTTTTGTGTATTCATATGGAAAGGTAACTTCACTACGAGCAGAACCAAAGGGTAAAGGCGGGAGTCCAAACAGCACCATATTCATTAATGCGATATCTTGATAGACTAATTTGCCATCGATATTCTTTTTTAGGATCAGGTTAGTTGTACAAGGGTCACATTGAGCAATGTCTTTAATTGCTGATTCTATATAGTTGTCCAATGCTTGTTCTGCATGGGTTCTAGCCAATTTTTGTTCAAGGTATTTAACCGTGAATAACAGTTCTTGGTAATATATTTTTTCTTTTTTTGTGAGGGTATTCTGTAGATTATAAGCTTGGTCCATATTATTTTTAGTGCGAAATTGATCGATGGCTGCCATATATATTTTTGCTAATTCCTGATATGAGCCTGCAAAATGTATCCCTGTTTTGCCTCCATTTGCGTTTAACTCCGAAGAAATAACCTTGTCTGCTCGTTTTTTTAGCTCTTTATCTATAATCTCTTTCGTATCTTCGATGATCGGGCTGATCATCTTATCACTTCCAAAATGAATATCGTGAAGAATAATTCTTGTATTTAAAAGAATCTCTTCTTTAATAAATAAATATTGTTTTTTTATAGGATCGTTTTCTCGATACCAAGCACGAGTAGTGCTTTCATTTTTACTTTTTAGGTATTTATGGCAAGTTTCATAATCTGTTTTGTAGTTGATGCACTCTCGTGATAGAAATAGTTGGAATAAATAAAGAGAATCATGAAATTTAGGATCAACTTGATTATAAAATACTGTTTCTACTACAGGTGAATGTTCAGTTGCTTTGGCAAAACACAAATGACTCGTTAAAGGGAAAATATATAATAATAGTGTTTTTAGCTTCATGTTACCTTAACCATATGATTGATGCTATTCACAATAATAATGGCTTTGGTTTTTGTTATAAATAAAACTGATGTCAGTTCAATTTAGATAAAAAGAATAAAATTTCAATTAAATCAATATATTGAAGGATAAACGAATGTTCGGATAATTATAGTGATTAAACTGCCATGCAAAGTGATTATGATTGTTTTTCTTATACGTGATTTAAATCACACTTTCATTGTGGGGTTTCTTGGGTATAGGTGTCTGACAAGGTAGTATCTTTGACCTTTGGTTTGTGCATGCAATTGTAAAGGGAGATATATGAAAATTGGTTTTGATTATGGTACGGCAAATTGCTCAGTAGCAAAAATGACGCAAGGGGAGCCTCAACTGTTAAACCTTGAAGAAAATAGTCCTTATATTCCTTCTTCTTTATCAGCCCCTACCCGTGAAGCTGTCACTGAGTATTTGTTTCGTTACTATAATATAAAACCTTTAGACACATTAGGTATAAACGCGCTTCAACGTGCCATGAATATAAACCGAGAAGAAAGTATTGAGCTTCAACCACACGACCTAGCATTTGGTCAAGCGGCGTTGAATCGCTATTTAGATGACCCTAGCGATATTTATTATGTTAAATCACCTAAATCATTTTTAGGTTCGTCTGGTTTAAATGACACTCAATTGAATTTTTTTGAGGACTTGGTATGCGCAATGATGGCTAATATCAAATCACAAGCTGAGTTGAATGCACAAGAGTCTATAACCGATGCAATGATTGGCCGCCCAATAAACTTTCATGGTCGCGGGGGAGAATTGGCCAACATACAGGCTGAGCGGATTCTGCATAGAGCAGCAAATCGAGCTGGGTTTAATAATGTAGAGTTTCAATTTGAACCAGTGGCAGCAGGATTAGAGTATGAATCTACTCTCTCGGAAGACAAATTAATTCTTGTGGTTGATATCGGTGGTGGTACTACGGACTGCTCTTTGATTCAAATGGGGCCATCTTGGCGTGATAAAACAGATCGAAAGGCAAGCATTTTGGGTCATAGTGGGCAAAGAATTGGCGGTAATGATTTCGATATTGCGTTAGCTTTCAAGCAACTAATGTTGCCTTTTGGTATGGAAAGCTTTATGGCTTCAGGTTTGATGATGCCAACAACGCAGTTCTGGAACCCTATCGCAATTAATAATGTCGCTGCACAGAATGAATTCTATTCGAAGAAAAATCTGCCAGTTTTACAGCTGTTACAAAAGCAAGCTCAAGAGCCTCAAAAATTGGCTCGTTTACTAGAAGTGTATAGTGAGTCATTGGGTTATCATATTGTTCAGAGAGCAGAAGAATCAAAAATTGCCTTGTCAGACCAAAAGACTTATCAAGTAAATATTGATCTTATGTCTGAAAGACTCGATATTGATATTCAACGTGATGAAATGATCGAAGCAATAGAGTCACCTAAAAGTAAGGTCACGGCCTTAGTGAGCGAAGCTGTTGCTCAAGCTAGCGTTCAACCTGATGCCATTTTTATGACTGGGGGGGCAGCCCGGTCGCCAATTTTGCGAGAAGCAGTTCAGGTTGTATTACCAAATATTCCCATTGTAAGTGGTAACTATTTTGGCTCCGTAACGGCTGGATTAGCGCGTTGGGCAGAACTATGCTTTAGATAATAGGCCTATTCTAGTAAGGCAGTGCAGTGATTAAGGCAACTCTTGCCTCTATGTATAGGTTTCGGAATTTAAACATAAAATACCCACTTATCAAATACGCAGTCTGGTACAATTTAAACTAAAACTATCATAGGAATAATCAAAGTGAATCAAGAGCAACCTAATAATCCATTACATGGTTTGACCTTGGAAAAAATCCTTGTACGTTTGCATGAGCATTATGGCTGGGAAGGGCTTGATGCTGAAATTCAAATCAATTGTTTTTACAAAGAACCGTCGATTAAATCATCATTAAAGTTTTTGCGCCGAACTCAATGGGCAAGAGATAAAGTTGAAGCGCTTTACATTAAAACTTTCTGTCGGTAATTGCAAAAGACAAATAGCTTATCCCAGCCATGAATTCGAAAATAAAGCTACACGCCACAGTGGTTTTCATTTTTCATCTCTTGTCGACTTGGAGGTATCGAACTTTTACAAACTGACAATTTTATATCTTCAAGTTTGATTACTTATGGCGCGTTTATAATAGGTCATCCATTCTTAAACATAACTATCTGACATTTGTTAAGGTGTCTTAATTATTTGAAATTGAAGGAGATAGGCTGAAAGCCAAATAAATAATGCCTGAATTAATAGATGTCCCTGCAATCAAAAGTTAGATTATTTACAAAATAATAAACCTAAGCTATCGTTATTATTGACTGTTTAATAAACAATTTATCTTCAGATGAAATTAAGATCTAGGACATTGTTTCATGTAATTGAAAAGAAAATCGTTCGTTTTCTTGAGGATTAAAGCATGCTCAGTAAAACAACATTAGGTAAAAGATGATTCACTGTGTGAGTTAATAGCCCCTTTAGAGTATTGTTTAGAAAATTTTGCCTAGTTAAGTTTAAACGAGATGATTTTAGCCTCTTAATCTTGAAACAGAGAAGGCTTCTGTGTCTTGAATTTGTTCTTGAGATTTAATTATGAGGCATTCAGCAATGAATAACATGTACAAAAGCTGGTTATTTTTCCTAACTCTACTTCCACTACTAAATGGCTGTGATGATGAAGGGGCATTTGAGGTAGCGAGTCCAAACTATGTTGTGAGCGTTATATCAAATCAAGGTGGAGAAATTTTCCACGAAAAAGATACTGTCAAATCTGGGGCTTTGTATCATTTTGAAGTTAGCCCAAATGCGGGCTATAAAATTAGTAATGTCGCAATACTTAGTGGAGATTGTCGCATTGTTCCTAGTATCAGGTTCATCGATAATAAGACTATCGCATATACTGTGGATTCGATAGAAAGTGATTGCAACATAGATGTTGAATTTCAATCATTTCTCACAACACCGCCATCAACACTCCCAGAGTCAGTAAGTAATTCAGTTTATATAAATGTCGGTACTCCTTCAGGCAGCTTTTCACTTCCGGAAAGTAATAAAGAATTTCAATCAACACACTTTTACCCACCAAAAGGATTAGTTAATGAATTTCTCATAACACCTGATGAAGGCTATCGCTTGCGTGACGTTTACGTTGCCGGAGAACGGCAATGTACACTTGATCGAAATTTTAATTCAGATTCGGGAACTTCTATCGGATATGCTGTCAGCTCCGCTTCTGGGCGATGTAACATCACGATCAATTTCGAAGAGGAAAACCCAGATATTGATAATCCTAGCATCAGTAATACTGTATCTGTAAAAGTTATTTCAGAACATAATTCGGGTGGATTTACTTTTTCAAAAGGTGGGGAACAAGTAGAAAATGCAAAAGTTCACCCAGAAAATGACACGACCATTCCACTTTGGTTCGTTGCTAAAAAAGGATATCAGCTAGATAACATAAGCATTTCGCAGGGGGCATATGAGTGTAAATTATCGACGTCAGATAATGCCTTAGATTCTAGCAAAGAGTATATAATTGATTTTGAACAAGGAAATTGCGAATTATTGATTGAATTTAAGAAGATTCAACAATCGCCAAGCTATAAAATTAGTTTTATTACTGAAGGTAACGGAATTATTAGTCCTCGTCCTTTTGTAGTACAGTCTGGAGAAAAGGCATCTTTTTCGGTTATTCCAGATTTTGGTAGCAGAATTGTGGATGTGAAAGGTGACGGTACTTGTGATGCTTTCCAAAAAGAAAGAATCATTAACTCTTATGAAGAATCTCATTTTATCACATCGGATATAAATAATGATTGTACTATTATCGTTAGTTTAGAGAACTTCTATGAAGTTGTAGTGTCAGCAAGTGATAATGGCACTGTTGAGATAGTCGATATGAATGCTAATAATTCGAGTGGTACTAACAGTGTTAATGTTTCATCAGCTCAGTCCGTGAGTTTTATTACTAAACCAGAAGAAGGGTATATAGTTGATAAAATTTCGAGTAGTGATCTTAAAGAGTGTACTTACAATAAGCAAAGTGCTGATAACCATTTTAATACGGGTGAAATAAGCAGAGATTGTTACTACCAAGTTGATTTTGTTAAAAAAGAAGAACCTTCTGATTTGACGTGTAATGGTAATTTCTTTAGTATTATTGACCCTGAATGGAGTAATAATCCACCAAAAGATACCCCTACATTGATCGTCAATGATGCAACGATACGCAACAAATTGGCCTTAGACCTTTTGGAAGCAGGGTTGGTTAAATTTGAAACAAGCTGTGTTACTGATATGAGTAAACTTTTTGTGGCTCATCGTAATTTCAATCAAGATATAAGTGATTGGGAAACGAAAAATGTTAAAGACATGAGTGTAATGTTTTTAGGTTCGCAAGAGTTTGATCAAGATATAGGCAGTTGGGATACAAGTAGTGTTACAGATATGACAGGTATGTTCATTGGGGCACGTAAATTCAATCAAAATATAGGCTCTTGGGATACGTCTAATGTTGTAAAAATGAATGGGATGTTTCATGAAGCACCAAAATTCAACTCCGATCTCAACCAATGGAACACAAAAAATGTAGAAACAATGTCTCAAATGTTTTATTCAGCATTTGATTTTGATGGAGACATCTCATCTTGGGATGTAAGTAATGTCAAAGATACATCAAATATGTTCCATGGTTCTAGTTTTAATAGAGATATTTCTGGTTGGAATACAGAAAACATTCACAATATGTCTCACATGTTTTACGGCGCAAAAAGGTTTCAAAGTGAATTAAACGATTGGGACACGGGCAATGTCACAGATATGACCTCAATGTTTGAAGGTGCAACTTTATTTAATAGTGATATCTCTAAGTGGGATACGAGCGAAGTTATAACGATGAGTTCGATGTTTTTAAATGCTGCTAGTTTTGATCAAGACATTAATACCGATAAATCGAATTCTTACTGGGTAACAAGTAAAGTCGAAGATATGGAGAAAATGTTCCAAGATGCGAGTCAATTTAATGGTGTGGTTTCTAATTGGGACACCAGTAGCGTCACTAATATGGACCGAATGTTTTATCGAGCCGATCTCTTTAACCAAGACTTACACTTATGGAATGTTTCTCAAGTAAAGAGCCATAACTCTTTTTCTTCAGGAAGTCAGTTAACAGATGAACATTTGCCTAAATGGTAGCAATGAAAATCTATGCTGCTTAAATTTATATTTTAACTGTGGTATCTTTATTTTTGATATCAGTCTTTGCGGGAAGCTGGCTCAATATTCAATACTAGAGCGGTGGAAATTTTCTGGCTCTGTTATCAAACAGAGCCAATTTTTAAAACTTATAGTTGATCTGAGCTGACAAAAAATCTGATTGAAAGTCTTTAGCTAATAGCAAACGACGGTATTCTAAACCGATTCCAACATGCTGAAATAAAATAAATTCAACGCCTGCACCAAAATATGCGTGGATACTGTCATCTGAAGTTTTCTTAGTGAATCCTGTACTTTGATATTTAATCGTTCTATCTAACTCAGAGTAGTTTGCTCCACCAAGGCCGTAAATATTAAAAAAACTTACGGGGTAGTAGTTTGCCTTGAGACCCAAATAAGTTGAGTTATATTTGATGGATTGTTCTTCATCGGAAAATGCTGTTGATAAAGCAGTAGTTAAAACGCCTTTTGAAGCCATATGCCCAATTTCAGCTGAAAAGTTAGGATGAAATTGATAAGCATAATTGAACGTTTGACCAAACCCAATATCATCATCTTTATTGGATTCAATAGTTGCTCCCCCAAGACCATAACCAATTTGATGGCTAGCTGCAAATACATAAGATGATGAAAGTAATAAACAAGCTATTACTACAGAACTTTTAAACATTTATATAACTCCTAAATTCCAATCGATAACAATATCAAATTAACATTTTTCAGTCAAATGCTTGGCGTTTGTTGTAATTGGTCTGGTGAATGTTTTATTTGCTTGTATCTTAAATTACTTTTCTTTTGGGTGAGTAATAAATAGAATCTAGCGAAGATAATTGTTCTATGAATAGGGTTAGTAATTTCTTCTGTCTAGGGTGATAGGCTGTCATCAAAACCATATTTGTTAAAAATTCTTTTGAATCTACATGAGTTATAGACAGTTTATTCCCAAACTGTTCTAAACCCGCCCATTCAGGTACCAAAGACACTCCAACACCTTCGCTGACGAGTTGAGCAATTGCTTCAAGTGAATCAAGATCAAATATAGCTTGTTTCTTTATCTTGTTGTGGTTTATATATTGTTCTGCAACTTGTCCTCCCCAACACGTTGGATCAAAGCGAATATAAGGCGCATTCTCTAATATGGTTCTGGTATCGCCTTGGTAAGATGGAGAGTGAATTAAAACTAAAGGTTCACTTCTTAGTATCCAATAACGAAGAGATTTAGGGATGCCCATGGGGGGCTTGACCATAATAGCTGCATCGAGATTACCATTCTGTAAATCTTGATATAAATCAATGGAGTTTCCAGGGACGACATGGAAATTGGCATCAGGTGCTAATGTTCGTATTGCTTTTAAAGTACTGGGTATGAATGCGATTAATGAGGTTGAATTTGCACCTACTCTTAATGTCCCTTTAAGACTTGTATCTTGAGTTTCTTCTATTAGTTTCTGAACTTCCATTAAAATAAATTGTGCTTTGGGCAATATTGCTAGACAGTTGTCCGTTGGTTGAACAGTATTCCCTGCACGACTGAATAGCTGGCACTTAAACTCTGTTTCAAGAGCTTGAATTCTTTGGCTAATAGCTGCTGGTGTGAGCATTTGGCGTCTTGCAGCACCAGCAATAGAGCCTTCTTCGATTACAGCAATAAGGCTTTCGATAAAACGAGTGTCCATTACTTTTCCTTACGAACAAAGAGATAAAAACTGAGTTTTTCTTATGTGTTTGGGCGTTTATGATTCGTCTAATTATACATGATATTTATTTTAGTCTGTAAGAATGCTTTTCGTTGATATTTTTAGGAACAAATAAGTTTCAAAAATATGAATCAATATTTATATGAACTATTAGGAGTAAAGAATGGAATTAAATGTATGGCTAGGATTTTTATTGTCATCTTTTATATTAGCGATTTCACCAGGAGCCGGTGCGGTTAATATGATGTCTGTAACTATGCAGAATGGTATGAGAAATACAATAGTCGCAAATGCCGGTTTACAAATTGGTAATATATTTAATTTATTGACAGTTGGAGTTGGCCTTGGATCTTTATTACTCCAATCTGATCAAGCTTTTAATTTCATTAAGTGGGTTGGAATATTGTACTTAATATACTTGGGCATAAAAAAAATAGTAGAGAAACCAGTTTTTCACGAACAATCAAAGATGTCGAATAAGGTGAATTCATGGTCCGTTTTATTACAATCTACATTGATTAATGTAACAAACCCTAAAAGTATAGTCTTTTTGGTTGCTCTCCTACCACAATTTATTCTTCCTAACTATTCTTATCCTATTCAAATGCTTATTATGGGGACAACCTTAGTATGTGTAGATTGTTTTATTATGTTTCTTTATGCAATTCTTGCTCAAAGGCTTAGTCTTCTCATTCATGAGCCTAAACATATTGTTCGGCTCAATCGAGTATTTGGTACGATGTTTATTTTTGCTAGTACTTTACTCGCTATAAGTTCTTTAGGTTAATATTGTAACCCCAAGATGTTATGTTTAATAAGATAGCCTTAGCTCTAAGGTACTGCAATAAATCATCAATTAAAGTTTTTTCCTTCCACTGTGAGTGGTAACACCGGTTGATCTGGTTTTGCATGGCCTAAACGGTGTACTTTTTGTGCAGTATGATAGCTATCGAGACCAGAAATAGAAACAATGTCCAATAGGCTGAGATCAAGGTGCCCATCTGGCATCATTGCTTTTTCAGGGAGGCTAATTGTCTGAACTTCTCCGATTAACATTTCAGTTTGATTACTATTTATAATAATGTGCTCCTTTAAAACTAGGCCAATCCGTAAGTTACTTTCAAGAACAAATGGAGCAGCAAAGTTATCTTGATAGCAGGGGGTTAGGCCAACACTTTCAAATTCTGAAATATCCTTCGCATAACGCGCCGATGTTTGGTGGGCTTGCTGGATAAAATCTCTATTGATTGCATTAATCGTGAAATAATGAGTATGCAAGATATTTTCAAGTGTATGACGACGGCTCTTTCTCGGGCGCACAATAAAACCAAGTAGAGGTGGATTAGAACCGAAGTGAACAACGGAACTGACAATGGCGAGGTTCTCTTGTCCTTGTTCATCTCGTGTTCCGATCAAGTTTGCGCTTTTATATCCTGATAAAGAATTGATAAGGCGAGCGCGGTAGCGGCTTTCCATCGCTTGAATGTCCTTGTGAGAAATTTTCTTTTGAGTCATAGGGGTCTCTTAGTTTTTGTTTTAGGCTAGCTGATTTGTTTAAGATTCTTTCTGCTTCTGCTTCTGCTTCTGCTTCTGCTTCTGCTTCTGCTTCTGCTTCTGCTTTGTTGGTCGCACGTGGGTGAATAAAATTCGTTTTCCCTCTGATCTCACATCCTGACGTTTTTTCCAACGCCAAAGTCTATCGCGGGCACTTTTGGCACAATCGTCTAATGAGATAATTGGCTTTAAGTACGGTGAATCTTGATCAAGTTCATACATGATGGCTTCCATAGAGGTCATCTTCCATGGTTCGAACAAAAGTGGAATGGGGACCAAAGCGAGTTCTGGCAGCCATTTATGGATAAATTTCCCTTCAGCATCATGCTCCTTTGCCTGCTTGGTTGGGTTGTAAATTCGAATGGTATTGGTTCCTGTGAGCCCCGCTTGCATTTGAAATTGTGGGTAATGAATGCCGGGTTCAAAGTCGAGAAAGAGCTGAGCAAGGTGAGTGACGCCATCTCGCCAATCCATGTTCATGTGATGCGTTAAAAAGCTGACTAACATTGCACGCATGCGAAAATTGATATAGCCGGTATGGTGAAGGCAGCGCATACAAGCATCTATAAGTGGAATTCCTGTATTGCCAAATTTCCAAGCAAAGAGTTTTTTCGAGTCTTTGATACAAGAATGGTTGAGTAATGGTTCGTATGCTTGATTGATACATCGAAACTCCATGTCACTTTCACTCTCAAACTTCTGAATAAAATGACAATGCCAATGTAGCCGGGAAGATAAAGCGATTAAGCTACGTCTAAATCCTGCTGTTTGCCAATTTTGCAATAGGCATTGATAAACTTCTCGTAGTGAAATATTACCCCAAGCCAAATAAGGAGAAAGACGAGTGCATGCCGTTCTCGACTCGGAAGGGCTTGAAATACTGCAATAGTACTTTTTACCTCTACGCGTAAAAAAGTCTTCAAGCGTTTGCCAAGCCAGCTTACTTCCACCAGTTTGCACTCCTCTGATCTTCAAAAGCCAGTTTGCTGGGGGATCAAAGGCTAAGCCAAAGTCGTCTGGCTCTAAATAATGAAGAGAGCTAGCTTTGAGAACCGTATTACAAAGCGGAGCGCGCATAAACTTTTGCCAGTTTTTATCCCAATCTAAGCGGTTTTTTACTCCTCTTAGTACTGCTCCTTGCTGAAATTCATACCAATCTATTTGGTTTGAATTGAACCAAGTTGACATTTCTCTATCTCGGTCAAAAGTACAATTTAACCCGATTTCTTGATGAGAAAAAACAGCATTGATTTTGTATTGAGACTGAATGGCTTGGAAGCAAGAGCGTGCATCACCGAACAAAACCGAAACACGACTATCGTAGTCTAGTAATGCAAGGTTTAAGTCTTGTATGGATTGCCAGATAAAACGCCAATGACGAAGTGAATAGTGTGGATTTTCAATCAGAATTGGCTCGACGATGTATAACAACACGGTAGGGTGTTTGGAAATAAGCGAGTTGTATAAGGGAGCATGATCAGTGAGCCTCAAGTCTCGTTTTAGCCATACCACATTGATTTCTTTCATTTAAAGCTTACACCCCAGAAACTCAACAAACTTTAGATTTAACCTTTATGGAAACTTATGTGCACCCATGTGATATGCAGGTAAAAGCCTTTTTGATGAAAACGATACATTGGGTGTCCTAGGTGTATACGCAATCGAACGAAAAAAAAACCAATCCTTGATCGGCTTTCATTGTTCATGGGTATACAAAAGTGCACACCTAAGTGTCTTAAGGTCATTGGGGTATCTTAATTTGAAAGGGAAAGGAAATATGGCGATAGCACTGAGTAAACTAGAAAAGTACTTTTATATCGACAAGTTGGTTATCCATTCAATCGATTTAGCGCTGTATCAAGCTTCAGTCGTGATCGATGGCCAAGAATCAATGATTATCGATGATTCAGGCCTGCTTTTACGTGAACATTCGATTTTAGCCATGCAAAAGCGCTGCCGCCATTTGAAAGCCAATACTCATGTTTTACGTCAGAGTAGTGCTTATGATGAGATGGTTGGTCAACCAACTCGAGAAACAGCAAACACATTAGAAGTTCCAATTGGAAATCATAAACTCTATTGAGAATATTTTTGTGGTTAAATTTGAAGTTATTAATTGTTTTCTCATCGAAATAATTTGTTAAAAATATAATTCAATCTAAATACTTTGATAAGGTAAGCTTAATGTTTCGTAAAATCTTTAACTTACGTATAGCCATGGCTTTCATTGCTTTCATGTTACCAATACAGCCTGTTTTAGCGATGAAAACAATTATTCTTGATCACATTTATTCTTACAAATTTTCTGAAGGTATTAATTTTTTGGTGGGAGATGAAAATGTTACAGGTCAAAGGATCACTGTTGAATGGGAAAATAAACCATATCAATCCAGTACCGTAGGCGATCGATGTGCAAATATTTTCGAGTTAGCCATCTCAGATCCTGGCAGGTACTATGTCAGTATTGAGACCAGTTCTTACCGATTGCAAGGGTGTGAAATTGGGGTGAAAGAATAAGAACTATTTATTATATACCGAGAATAATGCTGAGCCAGCAAGCATTTATCTTGCTGGCTCTAGTGTTCTAATTAATGTGATAAGGAAGCGAAATTAATTTTCTGAACCAATCGTGTTACTTTGGTTGAAAGTGTTGGTGACGCTGAATTAAATAATGAGTTGCTCTTATACCAGCAAGTATCATGACTACGTACATCATCACATTGAATACTGATTCAGGTGTTCCTTTATAGGCATTACTTCCTAAATCAATAGCAGCAGAAACAATCAACAGCCTTAATGCAGTGACTAACGATGCTGCGATGCCAGTTAGATCCGGAAATATCTGCATGGATTTAGCAAAGAACAAACCGATAGACAATCCTGCTCCGACTGAAAATAAACACATGACACTGGTTAAAAACAAAGGTGAGTTCAGTAATGTCTCTGGAGCCAAAGCAAATATGGTTGTACTCGCAAATATTAAGCTGAGACCAGTATTTTTTAATTTATCAACGCCAAATCTATCTATTAAGCGCGAGTTGTTTAAGTTGACCAACACAAATGTACCCAAGGTTGCCATTTGATAGAATGGAAAAATATCGGGTTTAACACTTAAACTTTCGATGTACAGTAAAGACATATTCGATACATAAATCATATAAGCGGCAAGGATTAAGCTGGTTATAAGAGTGTTGTACCAAAATAAAGGTGATGATAACACTGTCCGATAATCAGTGGCTATTCGCTTAGGTGCTAGCTTTTTCCTTTTCGTCTGGTTAAGGGACTCCGGTAAGAATAAGAAACACTTTATTGCAGAGATAAAGACGAGGGCTGTGATAAAAATAAAGTTAGTACGGTAACCAAAATTCAGGCTTATCCAGCCTCCAATCAAAGGTGCGAAAGCCATTAAACTCACAACGAGTGTATTCAAATCAGCGATAAGTTTGGCGGCAGACTCTTCCTCGAATAAGTCAAAGATCATCGCTGTCCCAACGATTACGCACGCTGAGCTTCCAAAACCCTGTAAGAGTCTAAAAGCAAGAAGTTGTTCAATATTGTCAGCGAAAATGCAACCAAAACTGGCGATGAGAAAAATACTGAATCCAAACATCAATATTTTGCGACGGCCAAAGCGGTCAGATAATGGTCCATAAAGCAATGAACCGACACAAATACCGATAAAGTTATAGCTTAAAATGCGTTGTACCATGACTGCATTGGTGTTGAAATCTTTGAGTATGTCAGGGAAAGTTGGTAGATAAATGTCAGTTTCCATTGCTGCTCCAAGGAATATAAACACCATCAAAAATCGAAACCACTTTCCAGTATGGGAAATAGGAAACATAGTTAATCCAATAATAATTTTTGAATCATATACCCGAGTACCTTAAGTTACTTAGGTATAAACATGACTAAACGAGTAGGGCGAACAGTCGGTTCTGAATAGATTTTATACCTAAGTAGTTTGAGGTTACTTTGGTATACATGAAATAACGCATAATCGAGAGGGATATTACGCAAGGGTTAAGATTTATCACTTGGTTGTGAACAAGCGAAATCAAAATTTAACATATTTAATTTTGATTACAAGCATGAAAGTAGGAATTCTTTTATTTTATTGAAAATATACCCAAGTAGCCTGAGGTTACTTGGGTATGGGGGAATCTTGAGTTATTTAAGTGTTGAAGTCATTCATCCTGAAGTAATGAATTTAATCGCTACGCGATTGCAGACTCTAAGATCTCACGCGTTTTCTCAAGTGTAATTGCTTGGTTTTCACCTAGTTGTGTATAGCCGTGTGAATCTAATTGAGCCACAACTTGTTCAATCGCTTGTGCTTTTTTTCCTTCGTAATCAGAAAATTGTGTGGCGACATTCAAGCTCTGGTAGAAATTTTCAATCGCATCAATAGTACGTTCAGCTAAGTCTGAGCTATCGTTCAAGCCAAATACATTACGGCCCATTTGCTCCAATTTATTGCGCTTAGCTTCAATTTGGTTTCTCAGTAGTGATGGCTGAACAATAGCGAGTGAACATGCGTGGTCAACATGCCAAAGCGCGGTAAATTCATGCCCGATCATATGAGTCGCCCAATCTTGAGGTAGGCCAACACCGATCAATCCATTAAGAGCTTGGTTGGCTGTCCACATAAGATTTGCACGCCAAGCATCGTTATTGCGTTCATCAAACTGCTCGCCAAGTGTCAGCAGGTTTTTTAGCAGTGTTTCTGCATAACCATCTTGTACCATCGCATTGGTTGGTAGGGTAATATATTGCTCGCATACGTGTACCCATGCATCAACCAGACCGTTGAGCAATTGACGTTCAGGCAGAGACTTCATTACGTCTGGATCCATGATAGCAAACTTAGGCTGAACTTCAGGGCTCATAAAAGCAAGTTTTTCCTGAGTTGCTTTGCGTGTGATCACCGCTCCCATATTGGACTCAGAACCGGTAGCTGGCAAAGTAAGCACTGCGCCAAGAGGTGTTGCTTGAGTCACTTGATGTGCACCAGTCAGGATATCCCAACCATCACCATCATATTTCGCTGCTGCAGCAACGTATTTTGAACCGTCAATAACAGAGCCACCACCTACAGCGACAATGAAATCAATATTTTTTTCTTTAACGAGTGCAACGGCTTTATCCAATGTTTCCTTTGTTGGATTAGCTTCTACACCTGAAAATTCAAGCCATGAGTGGTGACCTAAAGATGCAATAACTTGATCATAAACACCATTCTTTTTGATTGATCCACCTCCATAGATGATAAGTACTTTTTTATCACTATCAATGGCTTGGCTAAGAGCGTTGATCTGTCCTTGACCAAAGTGAATAACCGTTGGATTAACATAGGTGAATTGCATGCTGGATTCCTTTTATAAACGTAATCTTTTTATTTTGACCTTTTGGTCATTAGTTGGTTTGCATATTAGTCCTGAATGGTGGCTTATTAAAGCCCATTTTCTCTTTATTAATTGCCTATTCCTACAAGTTCGTTATTATTGACCTCATTTTTACCAATCAATGTCTCTACATGGATTTACTTATATGAATGTACTTGCTCAGTTGATGCACTCTTACGTTGAAGCTAAAGGATGGGAGGATCTTGAGGGGATCAGAGAAACAGAAGTAAAAAATGTATGGTTCTATAGGAGCAGTACTGGTAACCCACGTCAGCCGTTTACTTACCAATCTGGCATCATTATGCTCGGACAAGGCCAAAAAAACATTTATCTTGGAGAAAGGCCTGTTACTTATTCCTCGGGTAATTATCTCGTGATTGGCGTTCCTATGCCATTAGAGTGTGAAGCATTGGCTATTGATGGCCAGCCTCTGTTAGGTTTGTCGATCAGTATTGATCCTCAACGTTTACAACGGTTGGTCAAAAAACTAGAACAACAAGACTTCCATATTGATCAAGGAAATAAACATAACTCGAGTGGCCTTGAGTCTACAAAGATGGAAGAACACATGACAGACTGTTTTGTTCGTTTAATGAGAGCACTCCATAGCAAGACTGAAGCAGATATACTTGGTGATGCGTTGGTTAATGAAATTGTATATCGAGCATTAATTGGTTCAAAGGGACGTGTCCTATTTGACCTTGCTCATCATGATGGTCATTATGCACGAATTGCTAAAGCACTTTCTAAAGTGCATGAAGAATTTGATCAACCAATTACGATTCAGTTGCTTGCTGACGAAGCAAACATGAGTATTTCAGCATTTCACAATGCTTTTCGCAAAGTGACCTTTGAATCACCTTTGCAGTATTTAAAGAAAGTAAGATTAAACAAAGCGAAAGAGTTGATCCAAATAGAAGGTTTACGCATTAATGATGCTGCGCGCAGAGTAGGTTACTCAAGCCCCTCTCAATTTAGTCGTGAGTTTAAGCGTCACTTTAACCACTCACCGCGAACAATTTAGTGTCTATAGCCAAGTGACTTCACGATGCTTGATTAAAAGTCAGAGCACGTGGGTATATCTATCCACATCAAGACACTCATACCCAGCCACCTCAAGATACCTATAAAAATAATCATTGGTAATTGAGTTTATAGTCCTTAAAATGATTTATATACCTAAGCATCTTGAAATTACTTGGGTATCTATCCTTGATAACTAATGTAGAGTGATTTTATGCTTCGTGATTACACCTTCGAATGTCTTGTAACTATGCCGCGCCACGAATTAGAAGAGTTCAGTGCTCGTATGATCAGCAAAATGGTTCCAGAAGATGTGATGAATGAACTATTTACCTTCGAGCAAGAAGAAGTGGATAGTGAAGACCGAATGTTATCTGCACGACTTGATGCCATGCTGCGAATGACAGCAATCGCTTTAAGCGAGATACAGCAAGCGTTTGATGAATCAGAAAATGCAAAACAAAACAGTGAGAGGATGACTCGATTAGTGCTTTGGCACTTTTATGCTATCTCATTTAACCTAGAAGAATCGATTACTCTCGAAGCACATTGCGCACAAGTTGAAAAGATCTTAGCAGAGGCTCCCATTGATGTTTTTGCTTGGGTGAAAAGGTTAACCGACTTGCTACACACCTATGCTGAGATCAGTGCCAATGAGAATGGGGAAGCCTAAAAAAGGTAAAGGCGGAGACATAAAATGTTACTCGAAGATCTTCAAGTCGTGGTTAAAGTCGCCGAATGCCGAAGTATTACAGGAGCCGCGACTCATTTAGATATGCATGCGGCAACGGCCAGTGCGGCAGTTAAAAGAGTGGAGAAATCGTTGGGTGTTGAGTTATTTGTAAGAACGACTCGTCACCTTCGTCTTTCTCATGCCGGAGAACGATATTTACCACAATGTGAAGCGGCCTTACTGGCACTTGAACAAGCCAAACAAAACTTGCACGATGATTTAGACATTATCGATGGTGAGTTAAGAATAACCATTCCATCTGATCTTGGAAGAAATCTCGCTAGCCGTTGGCTTGATGATTTTATGGACGCTAACCCTAAAGTTTCATTAAGAGTCAGTGTCGGAGATAGTCGAATTGATTTTTACCGCGATTCAGTAGATATGGCATTGCGCTATGGCTCCCCGACGGATTCGAATATCTATGGATTTAAAGTGTGTAATGTCCCCAGACTATTGTGTGCCAGTCCTGAGTATCTAAAAAGGTATGGTATGCCTTGTCACCCTAAAGACCTAACAGCACATAATCCTCTTTTCTATCAAATGCATGATATGCTTCATGATGTATGGGGGTTTAACGATGGTGAACAAGATTACAAAATAAAGCTCAAAGGCAATCGAGCTTCCAATGACAGCGACTTGGTTCGACGATGGTGCGTAGAGGGCAAAGGGTTAGCTATGAAATCTTGTTTGGATATGTCAGCTGATTTATTGTCTGGTAGAGTTGTTAGTGTGATGCCAGAGTTTAAACCCACACCGACAGAACTATGGTTAATATGCCCAAGTAGGCAATTGATTACACCAGCGATGAGAATACTCAGGGACAGCTTTAGGCGTAATACACAAGAGATTTTGTTGCAATTGGCAAATAAAGGGCTGATTGAAAAGAGTGTGTTTGAATAGAGGGTTGGGCACCAAATTCATCTTGCAGAATATGACGCAGTGGCCTCGCTCTTAATCAAGTATTTTGAGGTCAATTTGGTATAAGTATTTTTAGAACAATGGTATACATTAATGAAAGGGGCATTAACATGCCCCTAACTAAAAAGATTATAAAACAGCTAATATCTCTTCTCGTGCCAAACGTGACTTTGGCAAACTTGCATTGTAGTCTTCTTGCTGATGATGATATCCAATAGCCAGTGCTACATCACATTGATACCCATCTAACTCTTGCTCAAACTCTTGGTTGACTAAATCGATATCAATGCCTTCCATTGTGGTTGAGTCAATGCCTAAACGCGCCAATACATGCAGCGTATTGCCCAGTGCAAGGTAAGTTTGAGCTTTTGTCCATGCTGAATTATCACCATTTATATCAGTATTTAGCTCTGCAAATGCAAAAGGACCAAAAGCTTGTTCACGTTGTTCTAAGGGAGTTCGACCGTCTTTAATACCTTTATCGACCACTTTCGCATAGTCATTGCGTGTGTAGTTAGGTTTATGAGCAAATAAAATAACGTGCGATGCTGCTTTGACATGAGGTTGATTGAACTGATGCATGTTGGCGAAAGTATCGTGCATACGTTGTTTTGCTTCATCACTTTCAATAACAATAAACTTCCAAGGTTGTGAGTTAATGGAAGAGGCGGAGAGACGCATCGCTTCATAGAGAACCTCAAGATCTTGTTGAGGAATACGTTTACTTGGATCGTAGCGTTTGGCAGTGTAACGGTGTTCTAAATCAGCAATGATTGGATGAGTCATGATGGTCTCCAAAACTAAAAATCGATGAATGACATATTGCCAAGTATCTTTAAGTCACTTGGGTAGATACTGTAGATATTAACGGTATTACTCGAATTAACAAACGGCCGCTCATTTGATTTATTGTCAAAAATAATTTGATAATAAGTCAGCTTTTAATTGGTTTTTTGCGGTAATACTTGGTGTTTGGTCATTTAGATACAGCGCAGTGATGTCGTTCAGAGTTCAGCATCTTGAGGTTACTGGGCATCCCTAACACAGACAAAAACAAAATGGTAATTAATGCTAATTTATTTTATTATTCATGATCTTATAATAAAATCTAATTTTGATTACTACTAATATGATATCGTTATTTTTTATCGCTCTACTTGGTTCTATGGTACCGGGAGCAAGCTTCGTGATTACTGTACGTAATAGCCTTTTTGGTTCAAGATTATGCGGATTGACGACCGCATTAGGGTTGTCACTAGGAATGGCTTTCCATGCCTCTTATTTGTTACCTGGGTTGCGTTGGTTTACTGATCATTCTTCTACTTTTCTGCTGGTTATTGGTTATATTGGAGCTGCATATCTCCTTTATTTGGGAGTTAATTGCCTAAGAGCAAAGAAAGCGGATGTTGATCCTGATGTTACAGCGACTAAAGAGGGGATTACGCCATGGAAATCATTTCTGAGTGGTTTTATTACCGATGTCTTAAATCCCAAAATTGTGATCTTTATTTTAGCTTTGTTGAGTCAGTATATTGATCATGATTTAACCGTAGAACAATATGTTTCCTATGGGGTTATTTTATCTTCTGTTCAGCTACTTTGGTTTGGGTGTGTGGCGATGTTCTTTTCATCGGCTGTTCTAAGAAAAAAACTTTATGCTGTTTCCCACTGGATTGAAAGGCTATCTGGCGTTGCGTTAATCTCACTTAGTACAACGATTATGTTGCAAAATTTGGGTATTCTGTAATTGTACCCAAGTTATCTCGTTTAGAACCAAGCATCAGAGGCTGTTGCGGTAAAAAACTAATAAAATAAACATTTAATGTGAGGTGCTCATCGAGGCACCTCATTTTTCACCTAAGTGATATAATTAATTTAATTATAACTTCCATTCTTTACCCTGGCCGAGTGCAAAGATTGAGTCATCAACAAAGTAAAAATAAAAAAAAAGATAATGTCTTGTGTAAGTTTATTTTTGTATTGACGCTCATTAAAACGGCAATATTGTGAGATGCTGTTTACAAGTATATCGCGAGTTACTTGTGTATGGAATAAATGAGCTTATGTTTCGCCTTAGAATGAATGGATTCACTCAAAAATGACATCAACTCTCGGGTGATCATTATTCTATTGTTCGCGATGAAAATGACATCAAAGCAATGCTTGACGTTCTCGAAACCTACAGTGACTTTTTGTTAGTCGGTTAGTGGACTTTCATTATACCCATACCCAAGATACTTAGGTATATGGCCAAGTATCTTGTGGTTTCTTGGGTATAAGCTTTTTATTTGCTAAATTAGACCTCATGACTCTTAGCCAAGTGTAATGTACAATTTTGAGCGAATGAAATTCAAACGAGATAAGGGATAACAATGGATAATCAATACATACCAGCAAAAGTATGGGCATACGACAGCGCAAATGGCAGTCAAGGGTCGACGTTGAACCGTCCTGACTCTGGGGCACGCCACGAGCAAACACTTCCTATTGGTATTCACCCATTTCAACTTTACTCGATGGGGACACCCAATGGGCAAAAAGTAACCATTATGTTTGAGGAACTATTAGCGGCTGGTGTGAAAGAAGCTGAATACGATGCGCATCTGATTAAAATTGGTGATGGCGATCAATTTGGTTCTGGTTTTGTAGCGGTCAACCCAAACTCAAAGATCCCCGCACTCGTTGACCGCTCAGGAGCAGAAGTCGTTAATGTGTTTGAATCCGGCAATATCCTTTTGTATCTGGCTGAGAAATTTGACCACTTTTTACCTAAAAACCCTTTGAAGCGAGTCGAAGCAATGAATTGGCTATTCTGGCTTCAGGGTTCTGCACCCTATTTAGGCGGTGGGTTTGGCCATTTTTACGCTTACGCGCCAGAGAAATTTGAATATCCAATTGATCGCTTTACAATGGAAGCCAAACGCCAGTTAGATGTGCTCGATAAACGTTTGGGTGACCATACATATTTAGCTGGTGATGAATACAGTATTGCAGATATCGCAACATGGACCTGGTACGGAAATCTTGTTTTAGGTCGTCTTTACCATGCTGCTGAGTTTCTCAACGTTGCGAGTTATACCAATGTGATGCGTTGGGCTAAGGCGATTGAACAACGTGAACCAGTTCAACGTGGCTCGATAATCAACCGCACATGGGGTGACGACTGGGAAAAAGTTGCAGAGCGTCACCAACCTTCTGATATTGATAACGTATTAGCTAAAAAGCCATTGTGATTTTTGTTTAGAATAAAAGGGATGTCTATCCCCAGTGATAAGTTTTCAAAAGGTGAGTGGAGCACTCACCTTCTGCATTATACTCAAGTCTCCTCAAGATGCTTGACTAATGAAACTGAAGAAGTGAACAGCGAAGAGATTAGGGCATGTTTTGTAAATGAAATTTAAATAATAATGTTCGAATAAAGAGTATTATTATTTAGTGTTCAACAGTGTTTTATATTTACGCTATATAAGTAAATTAACCAATAAGTCATTTAACTTATTGATATTTATTTGAAAGTTGAATATAAAGTCGGCATTATAGGCTCTTTGTAAAACCTTAAAACTTACCAAGAATATGGAATCAAATCTTATGCAGAAGTACTTTTTTGTGCCACTAGTTACTATTTTATTAGGAAGCCTATCTGGTTGTGCCTCAATTAGTCAGGAGGAGTGCTTACTTGGAGACTGGTATCAGCTTGGTCTCGCAGATGGTCAAGGTGGCAAAAAAAACTACGCTGCTGATTATAAAAAGGATTGCTCTGAGTATAAGGTGAAAATGGATGTCAAAGCGTATAATCAAGGTCGAGACGAAGGTCTAAAAGCCTTTTGCACTTATGAAAATGGAGTATCATTTGGTCAATTAAATAAAACTTATAACTATGTTTGTCCAGCTGATCTTTCTGATGCATTTTTATTTGGTTATCAACCATATTATAATTTAGCCAATGCTGAGTCAAAAAGAGAAACGATTGAAGAGAAAATTGAACATTACAGAGATTTGTTGCTAGATGAAGAATTAAGTAAAAGTGATAGAAAAGAATATCGGAATGATTTGAAGTCAGCGAAGCGGGATCTTAAAGAACTAGATATTAAAATAAGGAAATATGAAAAGGAACTTGAGCTTCACAAAATTCAGGTCGAGAAAGCCAAGATCACAAAACAGCTCTCTAGCCGCTATTTATCTAATAGCCAGAGAATAAAATTAAGAGAACGTCTAGACTCTCTTACGCAGCAAGAATCTGTTTACAAAAGCCTGTCATACGTTGAAAACACATTAAAAAGCATAAAGGATATTGCTGATATGTTTGAGTATGAGTCAGTGAGCTACTAATGAATAAAACCTCGGAGCTTAGGTGAGCGTAACTTAAGTAATTAGCTTCGAGGTTTTATTATACTCAAATCATCATTTACCAATCGATATGGCTGACGCCAGAGGCTAATAAATAGCCCCAAACAATAAACTGCCCTATACCGAGTACTAAACCAATAAAAGCATAAAAAGAAAATTGTTGCCAACGAATTTGATTCACCCCAGCCATAAAGGGGACAAACCAGGCGATGGGGCCAAGCAAACGGGCAAAAGTCATCACCTTGCATGCGTGACGATTCATTAATAAACGACATCTTGCCATTGTACGACGAGCGCTAGGAAACCTGCGTAAGACTTTTCTTTGAGCAAAACAACCATAATGCCGACCAATAAAAAAGCTTATTTGATCTCCTATTAACCCTCCTAAAAATACAGCAATCAGGGCATGGCTGTTTCCTTTATAAAACTGGTAACCTGCTGTTATCAAGAAAGGCTCAGCGGGTACAAAAATGTTTGGTCCAATGAGCGAATCAAAAAAAGAGCCTAGGAATAGGCCCAATTCATCCAACATAGCGATGCCTAATATTGCGAGAGATTAAGATTGTTGGTAATGACCAAATTTGTATTCAATTTCGTTGTTTCTCATTTCGCCGAAAAAGAACCGGCGAACATTTGCTTTTAGGTAAGTAAAGCCTGTTTTGTACAATCCATCTTGCTCTAGGCGACGAGGATCGAATTGAAATGTCATTGGAAGCAGTCTGAAACGCCAAGTTTTGCTGGCTTTTTTAACGTAATGGCAGTCTTCACATAACACGATCTCTTCATCAAAGCCGCCTATTTCATCATGAACACGCTTAGTTGAAAATATGCAGGCACCAACAGCCGTAGGGAAAAAGAATTGAGTGCAAAATAAGCCAATATTGAATAGGCCATAGCCAGCTTTATGGCTCTTAGAAAGATTTTTCGAACCCATGTAAATACCAGCAATTTCAAGTTTTTCTTTTGTCAGTTTTGTGATTGCTTTTGCCAGAAAATCTTTATCCAGCCTGACATCCGCATCTAAAAACAAGATTCGTTCATGTTGCGCTAATTTAACTCCGGTATTACGACCTAGGCTTACACCGCGACTATCCATACGATGAATGGTCAATTCAGGTAGAGCTGTACGGTATTTTTCGGCGACGTCACAAGTATGATCGTCACTGTTAGAGTCAACAATAATCACTTCGTAGTTTTGAAACGTTTGACGACTTAAGTCATCTAAGAGACGAGCAATTTTTCTTTCTTCATTAAGAGTAATAATAACAATACTAAGCGGTTTCATAATCATAAGCTCCCGATATCAATGTGTTTGATTAGGAGAATTATGCACATGCTATGCTGAATAACTTATGAGAGGTTGGTTCATAATCAGTTAATCAAAACTGTAATTGAAAAAATTTGCATAAGTTTATATATGTTTTCATTCTTACATATAAATAACCTTACCTTACGGTTATCACTATAAGTTGCTGATTTTAAGTTGAAATAAGCGAAATTTCACGGCACTATACCTAGGTGTCATACCGTTCTCGATTGGAGCCTAAATTGATAATAGAAATATCCACTCAACCAAAAGAAGATGAATTAAATATGATCAGTGAAGGTATTCGTTCATTTAATGCCCCATTTTTGCCCAATGATGCTGAATATGAGTCAAGTGGACGATTTGTTATTACGGCTAAAAACGATAAAGGTGAATTTATCGGAGGAGCTCAAGCCAATGTCATGTGGAGTTACTGTGTTTTAGAATTACTTTGGCTGTCAGAAGAGTGTCGTGGTAAAGGAGTGGGAACGTCACTCATTAAGCAACTCGAAAGTTTTGCAATAGAAAAGGGATTAACTCAGATTCGAACGGAAACGTTATCCTTTCAAGCAAAACCTTTTTATGAAAAGAATGGCTTTCGCGTATATGGAGAATTACATGATACTCCCAAAGGGCATTCCACATACTTTTTGGTTAAAGACCTTTAGATAAGATTCGCTGGATATATTTTGTAGTAATTGTATTGAGCTTTGCCTTCGCATCACCAATCCACTCATATTTTGGCAAACTGAATGGGTGATCACAGTATTAAAACAGAGACTAAGCGACCGAGCAACCGTCGTCGTTTTGGTTACTTTACAGTGTAAAGGGGG
>NZ_BJXJ01000008.1 GCF_007990935.1 Vibrio sagamiensis NBRC 104589 | reverse complement strand
GGCACCTATGATGGCTCCGATAAGTAAACTGAGTAATGCAAAATGTCCACTTGGATCACGTCTATTTACAGGATCACCAAGACAGTAAGCGTAACCATGCGTGCCACCACGCCCAAATGGACTCATCGAATCGTAAGTATGAAAACGCATTAAGCGAGGATTATATTGTCGATAACCTTGCCCAAGGTGATAGCACCCTGTTACTGGATCTTGTCTCTCACCATTGAAACCCAGTGGATTATTCTTTAATGATGCGCTAGATGAAGCATGCAAACTACGAGCTAAACCTTGCCCTGGTAACATTGAGACAGAAGCAGCCCCAGTAACCGCGGAACTTTTTAGAAAACGCCTTCTTGAGTGATTAAAACCTACTGCCTTATGGTGATTTTTTATCATTTATCCTTCTCCGTATGGTGTATATTTACGTGAAGTCACCTCTCGGCTTTCACCGTCACAACTTGTGTGAGTTTGCAAAACACTCTCTTGACTATTCCCAAAAATAAATTGATGGAGCTTGTCTTTCGATGAAGTAACCGTACGAGTTGATAAACCAGGGCCTACGTAGTTAAAGCTGCTGTGAGCACCATTAATAAACTCATTACTTAACTCACCATTAAGATAAAATAGAGACACCACCCCTTCTTCTACATTTTGTGAAATTAACCGACTTCCTGCATCATAGCGATAACTTGATAAGATGTTGCCATTTTCTGATACAGAAGACATTTGGTTCAATTCGTTATAGGAGAAAGTTCTTCCAAGCTCATCATTTAATAGATTACCTGCATCATCATAGCTAAAACTAACCGATGCAGGATAATCGCTATGAGTATTTGTCAATCGATCTAACTTTTGTGGACTGGATGGTGAATATGTAAACGTTGAAGTATTTTCTCGATTATCATTAAACAAAAGAGTTGTGGACTTTATATTGCCGTAGACATCATGAATAAAACTTTGACTGCGAATGATATTTCCGTATGAATCCGTCGGTGAATTTGGACCGACAGCTTGGTATTTCTTTAAACGTCCCAGATCATCATAGTCAAATGTTTCAACTGTTTTGGTTCCATTTTGTTCAAAAGTGCGTTCACGTAGCATCAGACGAGTATTGAAGTGCTGTCCTATGACATAAACAAGTTCATTATTGAAAAAAGCCTTTCTTTCTTTTTCTAACCCTACAGAATTAAACTGTAAGCAAATTTTTGCTATCTCATTATTTCTTTTAGTCTCGTATGAATAAGCTCGACTGAACGTATCATAGAGTATTGTTGTCACCGTAAGAACACTCGATACTATTTCAGTGATAGTGCACAGTCGAGATTGGTCATCATAATCATAGATGGTAGTATTTCCAAAATAATCAACTTTCTTTAGCAGTTTTCCAAGCATAGAGTAACGGAAAGTTGCTGTTCTTTGTTGCCCATCAATATTTGTTGTTTCATGGGTCACTCTCCCATAACTGTCACGGTTGACATTACGAATACCTGATGCATTTTGATTTGATAATGGCAAACCTGTTTGTTCATCATAAGTATAAAGGCTGCTTAAAGCGGAGTTTCCTTCAACTTTAACCGTCTGAGGAGCATTGATATAATGATTATTTTCAAAACTCACTATATCATTATTTGCCGATGTGTAATTATCCGGCATTCGGCTTGAGCCAGTATAACGGTAATATGTATTTCCTGAATTTGTGCTAGAGGTACTTTGCAAACGAAGTAAGCCGTCAAACTCTTGTTCACCTTGAAGGTGGTCATCAACATAAATACGGCTTGGAATACTTTCTACAGAAAAGTCATGAAATTCCACATTTTCCTTGATAACCTTGCCATCAATATATCGTCTCGTTTCAAAAAGTCTATCTAAGGAGTCATATTGATACTCAATAACATTACCATCGGTATCAGTAACTGTGGTTAAATTCCCATAACCATCGTAGGTGTAATCAGTTTTTGATAACACAATATCATTCATGTCTTGCGTTTCTTTGTAGATGCTTTGACCTGATAAATCAAAATGTGTTATTTCTGTAATTAAATTTTGATGATTTTTATCTCTATGGCAGTAAATAGTCTGTAATTTGACGGGGTCTTGAGTAACAAATTCTTGCCTACCATCTTGATGAATAATTTTTGATATTTCACCATTTACATCATATTGATATATAGTTGTAAGTGACTTAGTCACCTCTTCACCTTCATCATCCTGATAATAATCAAACTCCGTTTGAGATGAAGCCATTCCAAAGTTGTTATATTGAGTAGATCTTATTTTTTTGAATAATGGTTGTACTTGCTTAGTACCATTGAAAGAAATAGTCTGCCATTCAGCGATCACTTTTCCTGCATTATTAAAATCTGTCCTGAATATATTACCTTTAGCATCGGTAACTAATGTACGGTTCTCATTTTTGCCAACGAAATATTGATATGACTGTGTTGCCTCATAGTTCGTTCCGACAGCGGTACGAGACGATTTTTTTCTACCAAGAGAGTCGTATTCAAAAAAACTTATAATATTATCACTATCAATATGCTCAACTGTTTTACCAAAAAGGTAGTCTACTTTTTCAGACTCCGACACAGTGAAGTCATCATGAGTGATCACTGAAGCTATCTTTTTTAAACCATCAGCTTCATACTCATAAGCGTAATTTGTGGTGAATGTATGATCATTAAATGTTTCATATTTAGCTTTTAATCGTCCATATTTCTCTGGACAGCCATCGTCTGTATAATACTGAAATTCAGTAGACTCATTAGGATCACTCTGAGTAGATATAAGAAGGAAATAGCGACTTTCGTCCCCTCCGAGGCATTGAAGCTTATCATAAGTAAAAGAGCTGGTTCTGGCACTGTATTTTCCTGAACTCTTAGTCGGTATGAACGACTGACTTTTAAGCATTGCAACCATACCATATGGATGTGCAGGACAAGAGTTGCTCTCTCCGGAAGCTAAATAATAAGAATTTACAACGCTTGAGCCATCTACTTCAGTCTCTAATAATAAATTAGCGTAATCATCGTAGTCATAATTTTTTGTATAAGCTTTGCTCTGACCATTAAAATGATGTGTTGTCGTTTGAGATTTCAACAGACTATAAGTAGCTGGTTGATCCTCAATTCGCTTATCTAAGTCAGCAAAATATACAAAGTCATCTTGGCGATAGAGAACGTCATTATCGGTATAAATGGCTTTGTTAAGTAAGTGGTACTTATTATATTCTCGAGTCACTACTTTAGAGCCATTAATTGTCTCTGTTGTGGTATAATAATAACTACTTTCAGCCTTGAATAAAGTATCTTCACCTTCTACCCACTTTAACTCTCCGCCATAGCCAAGATAATTCTTAGCAGAATAGTCATACTCTGTCACTTGCGGCTTAGAATCACTCCCACCATCAACAGTATAAACTTTAACATATGGAATACTGTTAATAGGAGCTCCTTGTGGTAATTGGTGCCCTGATTTGAAATAAGTTAACTCTTCAAAAAGTCCACTTGAATGTTCAACACTATTAATAACATCATAAGCACATTCCTCTATCCAGTCATAGCTAATTTCTGTAACACTATCTATCTCAGGGAAATTTATCCACCTTAAACGCTTTTTATATGCACCATTCCCCTCTTTTTCTAAAGTTATTTGGTACTCAAGCTTTTCGTCTAAATAATGTGATACTGTTGTTACCCAGTCGTCTGTCCACCAATCTATCTCAACTCTTCGGCCACAGTTGTCGTAAATTTTCCACAATCTTTTATAATCATAACTTGTTTCACCATATTCGTAATCATAAAAAACTTCTAGTCCACTAGGTGAAATTGAACGAGCTAGACAGCCATCTTCAGCACGGATTAAGTCTTGACGACCATCTTTATAGACAACTTGTATTTCATCAGTTTGTGAAATCCAAAATACTCGAATATCTTTTAACTTACGATATGGAATCGTTGCTTCATCGCTGCCATCAGACCATTCCAACTGAAACGATTGTCCTGTTGATAGCGCTAATACATCTTTATCTTTATCATATTGACTCATAGGAAGAGTCCAACCACGGCCAAACCCTTCATCCCTATTACTGGAGGGATTATGTGATAATGAAAGCGTAATTCCTAAACCTGAGCCTTTATAAGATAAAAAGTCACCTAAATGAATACTCATCGAGTAAATTCCAGTTCTTGGATCGACGCCTGTTTGTATTGGGTCAGAGAAGTTTGTAGCATTTGATGTTATAGTAGAGTCGCTCATTGAATTACCTTTTAAAGTTCAACTAGAAATGGGAATAACCTGAAAGCCAGTTATTCCCAATTTTTTAGGATTTATTTACAGAATTACTTTCTTAGCTGAACATCAAAGTTATTATCATAGCTAATAGTAACTTCACTTTCTGTTCCATAAATATCAGTAAACGTAAATATAGTTTTCTCTTTATTATGAATAGAAGGCACGCCTATAAGTTTATGTTCAAAGAACTCGCCTGTTTCGTTATCAACACAATTATAATAATCCCAATTTAAACCGGCCATCGTACATGTCCGACCGAAGTCTATAAATGCACCTTTCGCCAATTGTACATTTAAGAAAGTTCCTAAATAGTTTTCTGAAGATACTTTAGGAACACTGTCTTTTGCTAGTACACCTGTAATGCCATCTACACGCTTTGCATATTGATAATCATACCTATGATCAGACATCCACCATGTACCAGCATAACTTAAATCTTTATCATTCCATTTATAATGCGTCATGATAGAGCGTCCATCATCTAGACCAAGTTTTGACTCATCCCAGTTAATATCCCAGCTTGCATAATCATCTGGTTCAATTTTAACAATATCAGGAGTGTTATTCTGTTTAAATAACTGATTATATGACACCTTCGTAATACCCGTGTCATCATGTTCATCAACTTGAGTAAAATAGAAATTTTCTTCTGTTAAGTAACGAGGTGTTACAGCTTGTAGATGTACCGTTGAGTCGGCCCAAGTTCTATTACAAGAACTAAATCTATAATCGTAATCTTCTATATCATATTTGCCATCATCACCAGCTTTAAAAACTATGAAACTGCCCTCTACACAAACTTCCAATGTATCTTCGTGATTTTTTTGAGCACCAATATAATAGGAAGTCCAATTGTTAGGCTGATTACTTTTTGGTCCTTTTTTAAAAGCTTTAATCTGGGAAATACTATGGGAAAAACCATTATCATCTCCCGTTGAGAACCATCCGTAATCATAAATAGATTTATTTGTGTTCTCTAAATAAAATTTAGCAGATGAAAGAAAGGCTGTGTAACCTGGTTTATTCTCAAAACCAATGCTTACTTCTGTCGTCATTCTTCCATTAGCAAAAAATTGCCCTGAAGAAATACGGTGAAGTTGCAAACCTTTAAAATATGGGTCGCCACCAGGAGGACCTGAAGCAAATGCCGTACTTGAAGCCAAAAGTGATAGGGCAATAGCAGGCAAAATAACAAAGCGTTGTTTATTAACCATAATCGTTATCCTAATTAAAATTAAACCAGATTCCTAACTAATACCTTACATTCGTAAAATAAGGTAAATCATTAGACCGTGAAATTTAAAATCATAATGAATGTTCTTTAAATTAAAACACATCATCACAACTATAAATGAACGATATAATTTAATAACCAAATAGGAATATTTAAAAGTAAAAATAAATAAAATCCAGATAAACTCTCAATGAAACACTAATTGCTAATTTAAGTTTAATTTATTCAAAATAAACTAATTTAGAATACCCAAACCTTCTAAATAACAATCAAATTAGGCAAAAATACTATAAAACCTAGCCTTTTAACTAAAAAATCTATTATAATAAAAAATACACTCAAAAATACTGATAAAATAAGTCCAATTCAGCACATGAAATAAATTCAAATTCACAGGACTATTTCAATAAAACTTTAAGTCTAACCATGATAATAAGGCATTGTTTTTTTAAAAATCAAGTCATCATTTAATAAATTATTTAGTTTTAATAAAAAACAGTAAGCTTTTTGAAAATAAATACAAGAATATTGATATTATTTTTATAATAACATGTCTATTTTTGTCCTTTAATAAAAAGACTTCCAACTAAGTGATTAAAAATCCGATAATAGGTAACCATTATCGGATTTAGTGTTTAAAGGTAAGATTTTACTTTATTAATATTAACTAGCCTCAATTTCGACAACTTATGAAGCCCTATTTAAATCAATACGACTTCTGAGGTAATCACCTGGCTTGACAAGTCGTAAGGGGCTTCGACTTCTTTCAAACGTGCAGTGAAATGTCTTAGCAGTGGTGGTTCATAAGTGAAAGTCAACCCTTTGATCCTGTGAGCATTTAGCTTCACTTTTTCAAAGGCCTCAATCACATAATCCATATGAGTTTGGGTATAAGTTGCTCTTGGCAATGTCAGACGCAGAAACTCAGCAGGACAAGTCAATTGTAGGCCTGTCTTTGGGTCTCGGCCAAGTAGCAGAGAACCGATTTCTGGAGCCCTTATGCCTGCCACTTTATATAACTCACACGCTAGAGCATGAGCAGGGAATTGTTCTGGTGGTATATGCGGCAGTAATTTACCTGCATCAACAAAAGCTGCATGGCCGCCAGCTTGCTGACAAATAATACCCAAATCCTCAAGTCCTTCCACCAAATACGCTACCTGAGAAATACGATAAGCTAACCATTCTTGACGCATACCATCATAAAGACCAACGGCTAACCTCTCCATTGCTCCTCCTTCTAATCCACCATAAGTAGGAAAACCTTCTTGTACCACACATAAGGTCTGGCATTCATGGAATACTTCTTTATACGTGTCATCTTTAAAACAGAGCAATCCCCCCATTGGCACCATCGCATCCTTTTTTGCTGACATTGCCAAAATGTCGGCATATCGAAAGCATTCCTGAGTAATGTCTTTAATGCTCCAATGTTTAAATCCTGGCTCTCGCAGCTGAATAAAATAAGCATTTTCAGCAAACCTTGCAGAATCCATGATCACTGGAATGTCATATTTCTTCGCGATCTTATAAACTGCTTTAAGATTGGCGATAGAGACTGGTTGACCTCCTGCCGAATTATTAGTGATCGTACTAACAATATATGGGACATTGTTTGCACCAGCCTCTCGAATCACTTGTTCAAGTTTATCTAGATCAAAATTACCTTTAAAGTCTTCATTAATAGAAGTATCAAAGGCTCGTTCTGAATAAACATTGGTTGCTACACAGCAGTTAAGTTGCGTGTGACCTTGTGTAGTATCAAAGAAGTAGTTTGAAATCGCGACCATTTTGCTACGATCCAAACCTTTTTCTTTTTCTCTCATGGCTATCAGTACTGGAATATAAATTTGCTCAGCACCACGGCCTTGATGTGTCGGTATGGTGAACTCATAACCAAATATATCCAGGACAGCATCCGCTAAAGTACGATAACTTCGACTACCGCTGTATGCCTCATCTCCTCGTAACATGGCAGCTTGCATTTCTTGCGTGACTGCTCCTGTCCCACTATCGGTAAGAAGGTCGATAAAAACATCATCACTCGACAATAAAAATGGATTCATGCCTGCTTTTATGATTGCTTCTTCTCGATAGGTTTGGGTTGTTCTTTTCACCGGTTCTATAACACGAATGCGGAAAGGTTCTGGTAAATGTTTAAAGTTTTCCATCTAAACTACCTTCAGTATGGTTTTTTGAGTTTAAGGCCATTGAAATATGCATTCACATATTAAACGTGAGTTGGTCTTCAACATCAGCATAAATAGAAAAATTATTCATTTTCAATGGTATACTCAAGCGTAGTGCATATTTTAGAAAGAGAGAAAAATTGTTTTTTCCGGATATAACAAATAGTTCACTTTAGTGACCAATACTCAAACTTTGAAATATTTTAACTGGTCATGCAGTATTTCAGAGGTAGCGGCTAAATGCTGACTTTCTTCGGCTAGTCTTTGCGAAGTTTGTTTAACTTCATTTGCGGCAAGATGAATGGTTGAAACATTTTGGCTCATTTCATGGGCGACAAGGCCCTGTTGCTCAGAAGCTGCTGCTATTTGCGCCACCATATCATTAGAGTGAAGCAATTCTGAAACCATACTCTCTAATTGAGATTTTGTTGAACGGGATATCTCAACACTGACTTCAACTTTAAGGTTACTCCTCTCCATTGCTTTCACTGTTCGTTCAGTTTGCTCTATCAACGAGTCTATAGTTTTTTGAACCTCATCGGTGGATTTTTGTGTTCGGCTTGCAAGGTTACGTACTTCATCAGCAACGACAGCAAAGCCTCGCCCCTGCTCTCCTGCTCGAGCAGCCTCAATAGCAGCATTCAAAGCTAAAAGATTAGTTTGCTCGGAGACATCTCGAATCACACTAACGACCGCCCTAATTTCATTCACACCAGCTTGTAATTCAGACACCATCTGATCAGCAGTGGCAATGTCTTGAGAAACTTCAGCAATGGTTCGTGCAGTCTCATGCATATCTTGACCACTTTTTTCAGCATGTGATGTTACTAAAGAAGTACTGTGTGACGTATTTTCAGCGTTACTGGCCACATCAGAAATCGTTGTACTCATCTCTGTCATTGATGTAGACAGTTGTTCAAGCTGTGCATGTTGATTATGAACGCTACTTGCTGATTCTTCACTGGCTTGTGCAATATTTTGTGCCATGACCGAAGATTGTAATGCAGAATCATGGGCGGCTTGAAGGGTTGATTGTAACTTATTTAACATACGATCGAGCTCACGGCTGACCTCGCCCAATTCATCCTTACGCTCAGTATGTTGACGAACGGTAAGATCCCCATTCGCAACTTTACCAGTAAAAATACATAATTGGTTTAAAAAACCAACAATATTATTGGAAATAAAGTATCCCAAAATCGCCAATGCAAAAATCAAACTGAAAGCAACAACTGATTCTTTGATAATATCAGTAATTAAAGCTTCTTCGATATCTGCAACAAAAAGCCCAGAGCCTACAATCCATTGCCATTCAGGGAATAAATTAATGTAAGAAATTTTCTCTTTGAGCTCACCTTTTGGGCTTTTCCATTTGTAATCAAGAAAACCGGATTGTTTTGTATTGGCAATATTGGCCATTTGACGCCAATGTTGTTTTCCTGCACCATCTTGTATTTGGCTGGCATCCGTTCCTTCCAAGGCAGGTTTACGCGGATGAAGTAAGATCTTTAATTCAGGTGTCAGTACCCAGAAGTAGTTATTGATATCGTATCTAATTGAGCGAAGCGCTTCCAGAGCACTTTGCTTTGCATCACTTGTCCCTAACACAGCACGCTGCTGATAGTAGTAGTTGATTAAACTTGTTGCTACTTCTACTTGAGCTCTCAGTTTCGCTTCTCTTTCGCTAAGTGAATTTTTTCTTTGCTCATTAAGGTTATACAAACAAGCTGCGAGTAAAAGTGAAGCTGAGAAGATAACCAAGAGCAGTAATTTGTTTCTAACTGAAAAGTCACTAAGTTTCATCATTCGATTCTATGGGTTGTCATTAAGGTAAAACTTAAACCTATAGGAATCAAAAAAGTCAAAACTGATTCAAATCAATTTTCATGATATTTATTAACAAAAAGTAACGTATATCTAGAAGAACTCACACTATGTTGCAAAAGTTAAAGGTTTTCATCTGAGTCATACAGATTTGATTACAAAAAAGACAACTATACTAGTGCTAACATTAAAATTTTTGATGGAAAACTTTAACCGCCATAATCACTATAATAAAAAGTCCTCATTTATGGCAACAAAGGTGTCTGCACAATCTACTAGAGCTTGAGCGGTGAGTTTAGGTACACCGTAAACCGTGACTTTTTTCTTAAAACGATTCTGAATTCGTTCAACAAGGAGACAAAAATCACCATCTCCAGAGACCAGAATAATTTCATCGACATCCGCAGCTAATTCGATTGCATCAAGAGCAATTCCGACGTCCCAATCTCCTTTGGAACTTCCATCACCCCTTTGTATATAAGGTTTCAGAATAACCTCAAATCCTATCCCACGTAGGATATGATGAAACTGTCGTTGCTTTACATCTTTACTTGAAATCGCATAGGCACGAGCCGCTGAAACATTAACCGTTTGTGTTGCTAGGTACCAAAACTGATTGTAATCAAAATGACGCTTATATGCCTCACGGCAAGTATAATAGACATTTTGGACATCGACTAAGATAGCCACATTATGCTGATGATCTGAATTCATGCTTTTTTTCGAGTAATAAACGTTGCCCATACCCTATGCCACTTTTATTTAAAGTACAATCAATTCATGTATATCAATAAAAGTTTTATGATATTTTCATTGATTTCAATCTTTGATTACGTCGTTTTTCCTTTACTGATTTTTCATCTGTTCTAAATAAGTAGTCCCAAAAAGTAATGAAGAATGAAAAGTTGCATCGAACGTTAGAGTGATGTTTTAAATGAAATGAGCCAATAGACATGAAACGAGTGATCTTACCGGTAATTTTAGGGTTATGATCCAGTACATTACGGCTAAGAAATAATTCGTAAAAGTAGTGAAATACAAGCAAAATCACCCCTGGAATGGGATCAAATATGGTCAAAATCATCAATGGTAAAGTAAAGGCAAGATACACATCCATTGATGAACGAAGATCACCAAACCAAAAGAAGTACTCATTCCATGGTGGCCAGATACTCTCATCATACTTATAAGCATGATGCTTGAGATGGATGTATTGCAGGAGATTATATTTCGAGCGTACATGAGCAAGCAAATGATAAAAATATGAATATAATGTCCATAATAAAAAATACCCAATGACTTTAAATAAGATTTCCATAAATCGTCCTTCATTCCATGACTTGACGTTTTTGATTAATAACCTGCTGTGTCTGTTACTTTCTAGTACATCCGACAACAGAGCTTATATACCTAAGTAACCTCAAGACACTTGATTCAGAGCGTGGTTACTTGGGTATAACTATGAATCTGACATAAAAGTAAATAATTACAATAAGTTAAACTAAATCCACTGGAAATATAGATGCTTATCCTAAATAGTCAAATAGATTATTTAGGATAAGTAAATAAGCGTTGAATAGCCGTTAGAACAAGATGTTAAGACAATAACATTGGATTGGGTACTTAATTCAAATTTACACTTAAAATAACAAAAAGCCCTAACCTAATCGGTTTGGGCTTTAATAAAATGGAGGCGCCTCCCGGAGTCGAACCGAGGTCCACGGATTTGCAATCCGCTGCATAGCCACTCTGCCAAGGCGCCTTTGATTTTTACATCAAAATCAGAACATTTGAAATGAATTAGATGGTGCCCCGGGCCGGACTTGAACCGGCACAACGCGTACGTCGAGGGATTTTAAATCCCTTGTGTCTACCAATTCCACCACCAGGGCACGCAATTCTTGTTGCGATGCACATTATTGAAAATGTAGAACACCATCATAATACCGATTAATCGATATTGTAAAATCTTGAGCTTTAATATTACTAATATATTAAATCTTATTCCTCTAGCTCTGAATTTAGGAATAAATGGAGGCGCCTCCCGGAGTCGAACCGAGGTCCACGGATTTGCAATCCGCTGCATAGCCACTCTGCCAAGGCGCCTTAATCTGTTTTTATAGAGTACAACTCTGGATTCATCACTTTACCTTAGCCGGGTAAAAACGAGTAAGATGGTGCCCCGGGCCGGACTTGAACCGGCACAGCGCGAACGCCGAGGGATTTTAAATCCCTTGTGTCTACCAATTCCACCACCAGGGCAACGCAATCATGCGATGGTAACACCACCTCTCATCGGCCTTTGCCGTGAGAACGAAGCTTACTTTAACGGATTAATTTTTCTGGTCAACAACAAATTTTATCTTTTTCATTCATGCGGTTAAAAACCAGCCTTTACGATCACATTCCAGTCAGTCCGAATAAATAATATTCAGACTATATAGGCATAAAAGTTCCATCTCCTAATCCGATTCATCAATGCCCTTCTGCACAACACAGGCAATGACGTCGATAACGATCCATTTTACCGATACCAGGGTTAAAAGTATTGGTTGGATCAAGTTGATAATAAAATTCTCTTAACTTGGTTTCTGCTTCGTATAAATGACCCACATTATGCTCAGCTGGGTATTTTGCTCCTCGGCGAGTCAAATGCTCTAGCATTAGCATTTTCATCCGATGCGTGTCCGTACCCTTTGCAAAAATGTAATCTTGGTGAAAGACGTGACACATGAAATGTCCGTAGTAAAGCGACTTCACTAGATGCTTACGGACTTCTTCTGGCAGAGTTTCCACCCAATTCTCATCATTACGTCTCAGAGCAATATCAAGCGCAATGATATCTTCGACTTCATTTCCATGGATGGTTTCGTATTTAATTGCAGCACCTGCTGCTGCAAAACGATGAAGAAAGGCCTTTGTCCCCTCTTCTGGCGTGCATTGAAAAAAGCCACAATCGGGATCATCCAGCCAGCAACGCTTCAGATACTCTGTTGCTTCAGCGATACCAGTATCACTCATTTTTAAGATAAGGTGGTGTTCATATCTGTCCCGATAGTCCAGCATACGCTGTGGTAAATGCGATGGGAACAAGAAGCTGGCGTAATACATGGCTTTATCGGGCCAATTTTTATTAGCTAAAGGAATGCGATCGAGGACGTTTTCTACGCGAGCTTTTAACGAAAACAGTTTTGGCAGATTATCTGTACCCAAAATATTGATAGAAAGAAAAGTATCTTTGCCGTATTTTTCAGCTAAATTAAAAATATCACGGTGCAGGTATTCTGCCATTTCGGGGAGCTGAGTAAACTCAGAAAGCATGACTTGCCTGAGTTTACTCAGCTTAGCAGGATCATTTGTGCCGAGGTAAAAGACTTGCTCTGTATTTGGTAACGGATAACTGTCCACTCGAACCGCAAATACGCCCAACTTTCCAGCACAACCACTAGCTTCAAATAGACGTCGCTCATCGGCATTAAAACGTGCAGGGGTATCGGCATTAACCTCTCTGACTCGTTGTTGATATTCCTTATCTGATGCCATCCTCTGATCGAAAATGACATTTTGTGGGGAGAAATTTCCTTCATCTAGGTTTTTCAAAATCTCCTCTGGCGTTGAACCCAATCCTTCGATACCAAGATGGTTAACCAAATGAAGTTTGCCCTCTTTGTCTACCTGAGCATAAATCGCGAGTTCAGTATAAGCAGGGCCACGTTTGACTAAAGCACCACCAGAGTTATTTGCAATGCCGCCAACCACGGTGGCACCCAACGAAGACGAACCAATCACAGAATGTGGTGCCCGACTCACTTCTTTGAGTACCTTTTCCAATCGATGTAATCGCGCACCCGGCATACATATAACTTGCTTACCGCCATCGATCAAATGAATACGGTCGATATGGGTAATATTGATGATAATAACATCACGATCATAGTCATCACCACTTGGGGCAGAGCCTTCGGTCAAGCCCGTTTTAGCTGCTTGCATAATAATAACGCATTGGTTTTCCACACACAGCTCGATCACTTTCCATTGCTCAACAAGCGTTTGTGGGAATACCACAGCTAAAGCGCAGCCACTTCCAGAACGAAAACCACTTCGATAGTATTTCGTGCTTGTCTCTTCGCTAAGAACGTGGGCACGACCAACGATGGCTCGAAACTCATCTATAAGTAACTTTTGCTTACGATTCATGCCATTCATCTTCCTTATTTAATCAAACTGAGAAATACCCAGCTCGCTCCAAAGCATTTACGTAACGGTCTTGGGGATACGATAACAGAGTAAGCTAAGAACAAATGTGGTCTGAATCGACTTAATTTGTCGACTTATTTTAAATTGAAAAGACGCCCAGCAAGGCTAGGATGGTAAGACCAAGTATGATCAAACATCGACATCAACTCAGGATTACCGTATTTGGATAAACTGATCGCATGAAAACGGTTTTTTTTGGCTTTGAGTGCTGAGATTTGAGCCAATAAATCATCCTGCTGTTTTGGTGCAATAAAGTCAGAGATCACAACCATATCCGCATTCTTGTATTTGTCGTGACTCATTAAATCGATCGATTTCATTAAAGTCGGCTCAAGGTCTGTTCCACCATGAAAACTGTATGAAAGAAAATCTGCCGCTTCTCGTAGGCCATCTTGGCGGGTCAGTTCGTAGGTAATGTGCTCGGTGGAAAAGATAATAACGTAACAGTCTCGTTGCTCAGCTAAAGCAATCTGCATTAATGCATACGCCATAGCTTTCGCACATTGTTCAGGAAAGCCACTCATCGACCCCGAAGCATCAACACAAACAATAAAAGGCCCTTTTTCAATGTCGACAGCCTTATTGTCAGGACAATACGCCTTAACTTTACGCAGCTTACGAGACTTTCCCTGAGTCCGGTAGTTCATTAGTCTTTTATCAACTAAATGCTTATAAAAAACCACTTCGAGTTCTGGATAAGCAAGAAACATGGTCTCATTAGGCAGTAATTTGTTGAGATCGTCGCTTTCGTGAATCCCGACAATGTCATCGGTCGCTTCATCACTTTTTTCCTCAACCATCTTGAGCTCCTCGTTAGGTGCTCGATTGAGTGACGGATCATCCACTTGCCCCGCCATTCGACCTAATTGGTCGGCAATGTCTTTTAAACCTTGATGTTTGTTGAGAAATTCAGCATGACGCTTCATCACAGTTAGGTCAGTTTTACTCAGTTTTGCCGAAGCCATATCCCATAAGCGCCCCACACTTTCCTCATCACCGGATTCTGTTACTTTATCCATATTACGCATGGTTTCCATACGCTGATAAAGATCGTGCAATACTTTTTCTTTATTTTCTTCGAGTTCAGAGATTTGAGCCTGTTTAATGGCATCGACTAAGCTTTGATACCATTGATCACAAAAGTAATGCGGAAACATCGGGTTATGAACCCCTTTGTTTTTTTCTAACATCCTGCGAGCCTGCATGTAAAAAGCAGAATGCCATTCCAACTTTCTAATCACATCATCAATCTGTTCGAAAAAAGTCTCTTCGTCCCAGTAAATAACCTTTTGATACAAGGCTAACTCTTGCTGAAAGCGCTCTGTTTCACATACTTTAGTAATGCGTTTCTTAACTTGACCGCGCCATTTTAAAAGGTGATTCTTAACCGATGTTTTCATTCCTCGGTTCTCGGCCACGACCATGACTTGTGAGCGGGCTAACAAATCATTGACTGCTCCATCAATGATCCCGGAGTCTGCTATCATCAAGGCTAAATTCAGACCATCTGCTCCTAACATCCCCTCTCCTTAAGAAAAAAACTGCGGTAAGTTTTTAAAGCGTTGAATGATTTTTTCATTCTCCCCTTGAATGGAGTCTAGCTGTTGAGTAACTTGCTGCAAACTTGACTCCATCAATCGCGGCAGTTCAGGATCAACAAAGCTGTGTGGCAAAGCTCCGTGAAAATTGGCCTTTACTTTGCGGATGTGGTGCTCTGCATCATTGAGTTGGCGGATAACATCTTCACACGTTGTTAGCCACTGTTGGTGCAAACCCGTGTCGAATCCTTGCTTGGTCACCAAACTGACCAAAATAGCGCGATTAGCAATGTCTCGAATAACAAAATTGTTGTCCGCGTCAACATCAAAACGCAAACGACATAAACTGGTGTTTTGGTTTACATAACCGTAGACGTCACCCTGACCTTCTTTAATGATTCGTTCCAGTTCATCTTTCGCTACGTACACCCAACGGCTATCACCTTTTTCAGACTCTGACACCGACATGTTGCTCTGTAACATCACCAGCTTAACTAAATTTTTAGCCGAGCCAACTTGGTACTTTTTAGCGGAAGAAGTATCAAAGCTCATTGTTTCTTTGCGCAAAATGCCGGTTGCTACTTCCATATTCAAGGTCATTTGGTAATGAGCTTCTAGGGCATGTTGGATTTCGGACAGTGCTTCTCGGCATTCTTCAATCTCTCGTGAGGCATCCTGCTGGTCAAAAGCGTGATTTAAAGCAAATTCTTCAATAACACTACGTACAACATCACGAGACTCGGGGCTATTCCATAAGCAGTCTTGTAATAGCAAGATATCTAACGGGTTGATTTCGTCACGACCATTAAAGAATGCGCTTGCTTTGAGCAACTTAAGTGCTTTCTTCCAGCGTCGGTCAGAAACGTACATATCATTTAAAATGGGGTCACCAAACTCGGCTTCCACTTTATTTTCGAGCATTTCTTTAAGTAAGAATAATTTCTCAAACACCCCATCAGGCAATGTAAGGGCTTCTAGCTGTTGTTGCCAAGCATGATATTCTTCATCCGTGACCACCAGACCTTGTGGAATTTTTACCTCTTGGGGTGTCCCAACCGTTAACATAGATTTAAAGTTCTGTTTATCCTGTATTCGATTGACAAAAACTCGCACCAGCATACGGTCATAAAGTGCGTCTAAACCGCTGTCTTCATCGGGCAATTCATTCGAAGCTGAAATCAGCAGTCGCATGGGTACTCGTTCGATATCACTGCCATTTTTAAAGGTTTTTTCGTTGACGACCGTGAGTAACGTATTGAGTATTGCGGGCCCTGCTTTCCAGATCTCATCTAAAAAGACGACTTGAGCGGTAGGTAAATAGCCTTGTGTTAAACGAACATAACGACCATTGTCTTTCAGCTCCTGAATACTTAACGGACCGAACACTTCTTCCGGCGTGGAGAAACGTGTCATCAAATACTCGAAGTAGCTGCTGTTATCAAACGCTTGAATCAATCTTTTGGCAATTAAGCTTTTTGCAATACCCGGAGGACCAAGCAAGAACACACTTTCTCCTGCCAGAGCTGCAAGTAAACATAATTTAATCGTATGCTCACGTTCATAAACGCCATCGGTCAACGCGTTAGCAAGTTTATTGATGCGTTCAGAAAGTAGAGCTTTATCAGCATTTGAGGCAAGGTTGGGTTGAATCATGAAAGCTCCAGAAATGAGACGCACATTATATCTTTAAATTTATACATTTGTTACAACTTTGTTACAAGTATAATTTTTGTGATATTCTTTTATACCAGATGCCTTTCACAACAATGCCTGTAGAAACCATAGTTTTCATTTATAGTGAGACAAAACACTGAATGTATTAATGAAAGATTATATAGTTTGACACCTCAATAGATTCGCTATAGATCAAAATAACTTTGCTTTTTGAATTTCAACTTGCTAAAAATTTTTGAATCTATCAGAAATAAACCATTTAGGACAAAACAGTTCGAAGCATTCTGGATTTATATTATCTTGTACGCAAGCTCCAGTGATCCTATGATATTAAGTTTATTAGCGTATACACAAGTAACGAAACTAGGAAAGCCATCAGGATGAGCAGAACCATTCACACATGGAAACAAATTTCTTTAAAAGAAGAAGATATGGTACTCCCAAACGGTCGAAAGATAACCCATACCATGATCCAACATCCCGGTGCTGCTGTCATTTTACCTATCACTGAAGAGGGAAAAATTGTTTTAGTTAACCAATTCCGACCGTCTTTAAATAAATGGCTATTAGAATTGCCAGCTGGAACTCGAGAAATTGGGGAAGATCCGCTTAGCTGTGCACAAAGAGAACTTGAAGAAGAAACTGGGTACAGTGCGACAAGCTTTATTCCACTAGGCCAAGTCACTCCTTTAGCAGGCTTTTGTGATGAAATTCAATACTTATACGTGGCTAAGAATTTAACAAAAACGGCACGTTACCAATGTGATGAAGACGAAGTCATCGAAGTCATCACTTTATCTAAAACCGAACTTGAACAGTATATCATTGAAGATAAGCTTACAGATGCAAAAACTATCGCGTGTTTAAGTAAAGCAAGCCTTTGTGGCTGTATATAAATTTTTTACAGCACATTTCAAACTAGGAGAAATTATGGATTTTCGATCCGATACCGTAACTAAGCCCACTAAAGCAATGCGTGAGGCTATGTATAACGCAGCAGTAGGAGACGATGTCTATGGCGATGACCCAACCGTAAATGAACTGGAAGCATTCGCGGCCGAATTAGCAGGGTTTGAAGCGGCTCTATTTACGACATCAGGTACACAAGCAAACTTGCTCGGATTGATGGCCCATTGTGATCGTGGTGATGAATACCTTTGCGGCCAACAGGCACACAACTATAAATACGAGGCTGGTGGTGCTGCGGTGTTAGGGTCAATCCAACCACAACCCATCGAAAATAACCCCGATGGTACTCTACCGTTTGATAAACTTGAAGCCGCAGTTAAACCTGATGATTCTCACTTTGCCAGAACTCGGCTCTTAAGCTTGGAAAATACCATTAATGGTAAAGTCTTGCCGCTTTCCTACTTGTCTGACGCACGAGATTTCGTTAATAAACATGGCTTGAAATTGCATTTAGATGGCGCACGCGTCTTTAATGCTGCTGCTGCTTTAGATGTACCCGTCAAGGAAATCGGCCAATACTTTGATTCTATGACAATTTGTCTTTCTAAAGGCTTGTGTGCGCCTATCGGCTCTTTACTTCTTGGTGACAAAGCGTTTATTGCTAAGGCACGTCGATTACGAAAAATGGTCGGTGGTGGCATGCGCCAAGCCGGTATTTTAGCAGCAGCAGGTAAACTCGCATTAACCGATCAAACAGAGCAGTTAAAAGTTGACCACACTAATGCTCAGTTTCTTGCCGAGGGGTTGGCAAAACTTCCGGGCTTCACTGCAAACCCTAACCATGTTCAGACCAATATTGTCTTTGCAAAGCTTGATGCAAAAATCGACATTCACGCAATTGCTGAAAAGCTAAAACAAAAAGGCATCACCATTTCGCCCGCTAACCCAATTCGCTTCGTTACGCATAATGATATCACCGAAGAAGATGTCAATGTCTTAATTGAGGAATTGACGTCTCTTTTAGACTGATGTGTCGACCAAGAAGCTAGTTGTTTATACAGAAAAACTCATGCTTCCACTGCGTAGGATTTTCATCTAAACTTATGTTTAGTATGTATAAAATCAATTTTAAAACGATAAAATATTTTTACCTCTCAGCTCTATACTCAAGCGCTTCAACGTGCTTGAGTATGGGTAAAAACTTAACCCAAGAGATAGTTCAAATCTCTCATTTGGGAGTTGCTCGCCGATGCCAACCACGATTTTAAGTGATACTCTTCAAAGCCACCCAGTCCTTCAATATCTTGATGTCTCTGACTTACCTGCTGGCGAATATAAATTCTGGTTTCGTATTGCGACCAACGCTATTGGTCAATGGCAACATACACCAGTGTGGGTTTTTAAAGGAGCATCACCGGGTAAAAAAGTCATGATTACTGCAGGTGTCCATGGTGATGAATATAATGGCGTGTTAGCTGCGCAATCTATTGCAAGGCAGCTTATTGGCGAGCCGTTATCAGGCACCGTTACCGTGGTTCCAACAATCAATCTGACCGGCATGCTCAATCATAGTCGTGATTTTGTCTCACCCGATTCTGATTTAGTGCGAGCGAACCTAAATCGTTGTTTTCCTGGCAATGATAAAGGAAAAGAGGCACACCGCTATCTTAGCGTTTTATGGAAAAATCTCCTACAACCTAACGCGGACCTCGCGATTGATTTGCATACTCAGACTAGCGGCGCTGTTTATCCACTTTATGTCTTCGCTGATTTTCGTCGTCCCCTGTCTAAGGATATGGCTCGTTGGCTAAACCCTGATGTTATTTTGAACGATCCCGGTGAACAAGGGGTACTAGAAACCACTTGGCAAAGTCATGATGTCGATTGTATTACTGTGGAAATTGGCCAAGGGAGATACATATCAAACGACTTGATACATCGCACTACCGAAGGCGTTTTCAATATTCTTAAACACCAGAACATCGTTAAAGGCCAACCCAAACCAGTAAAACCTTGCCTTGAAGGCAATGAAATTATCAATATCAGCGCTAACCAAGGTGGATTCGTTATACCCCAAGTGACCATGCTGCAAGCAGTAGAAGGCAAGCAACTTTTGGCTATTCAATATGATGGTTTTGGAAGTGAAGTCGAACGTTACTTCTCGCCAGCCAATGCAACGGTATTAAGTTTTAATATTGAACCCATGCGTGCAGCTGGTTCATTGATTGTACGTTTAATAAGGTAACCAATAAAATCAATAGTCATAATGCCATTGTTCGGTTCATAGTCTACGTACATTATCCAGCCTTTCATTCCTAAAAATGGCATTCCAATAGATTGGTGGGGTAATTTAGAGGCAGCCAAAGGACTACCTCTAGAGAATTTAACACCGTTATCTAAATAGAATGTTTAATTTTTACTCGATTCCCTTGAGAGAACCAGTTCTTTCACTTCATCTATGGGTAGTTTAGGAATAGTAACTAATTCACCAGTTATAGTGCTTCTACTTGTTACTGAGGTGGCCATTAGAAGAGAGTTATATATTGCTTCTTCGGTAGCCTCAATAGTTGCTTGGAAAAGAGGTGACATTTCATTGTTTGGAACTTCGGAAAAATTTGACTCTATTTGGTTCCTTTTATCTCTTGTTCTTCTTACTTTTTCCGAAACTGAAAATGCAATAGCAAAATCCCCACTACCATTGCTCATAGATGATCCTGTACGGCCTAAACCAGTCATGGCTCTTTCACCAACTCTCTCTAAATTGCGGTCTGATAAAGGTGCATCTGTGGCGATCACAATCATACAAGAACCATCTGCATCATCGTTATTTATATGATTCCTCAAGTAGTATTTATTCAATTTTTTCCCAACTGGAATACCATCCATTTGGAGAACACCTCCGAAGTTCGTTTGGACTAATACACCAACGGTATACCCACCCAAAGATTTGGGTAAAACTCTTGAAGAAGTTCCAATCCCTCCTTTCCAACCAAAGGCGGAAGTCCCCATCCCAGCACCAATGCTTCCCTCAATTACAGCACCACCTCTAGCGTTACCCAAAGCTTTTTTAAACATTTCAACGGTTAAATGTTGACCTCTTATATCATTGAGTTTGCCGTCATTAGTTTCTCCAACGACGGGATTTACAGAAAGTACTTCTTCATTTCCTTTTTGTTCTAAAGTCCATTGTGTAAGTGCGTTTGCAGCATTACCAATACTCAAAGTATTTGTTAAAATAATAGGTGTTTCTATTTCTCCCAGTTCTGAAACTTGGTTATAGCCCATCATCTTGCCAAATCCATTACCGATAACCATTGCAGCTGGAACTTTTTCTCGGAAAATATTGCCGTTATGAGGAAAAATTGTCGTTGCTCCGGTTCGTATTGACTCCCCTTTATTGAGGGTAAAATGCCCAACACGAACACCTTTAACGTCAGTAATCGAGTTGTACTTACCGACTGGCATAATACCAGGTGCGATACCTAAATCTCGAGCTCTTAATTGCTCTTCATTTGCCAAAGCAATGTTAAGAGTATTCGTTATTATTAATAGTGTATAAATTATTCTTTTTTTTAAAATTAACATAGGCACCTCAATAATGATTTAAGTATCATTATAAACAAAACCAACCCAAAACCACACTTGAGCCATGGCGAATTTGATATAAGCAATCAAAAAATTTGAGGATAGTTTAGTGGCTTTAATCTAGTAGTTAAAAGATGAAATGTCGTTATAGCTAACACATGAAAAACTTAAAATAACAAAGGATACTTTGTTAGAAAAATAATAAATCTCACAAAATAAGAACTTTTAATTTCAAGTATATAATTAAAAAATCGGTAAGCACTACTGACTTTTTAAGATTTAGATTCAATAACTTAAGGACAGCTTATGTAATCAACCTAGCATATTCTAGTATACTAGGTTGGTTAAGGATGCCTACCAAACGACCAAGATACCCCTTTGAACGCTATTCTTGCAGGCCGCTCTTGTACTTTAACAATTGTTATATGTCTAAGTTTTAACTATACTCAGCGCACACCACAAATAGGTGCAAAGTTGCTTATAAGGGGCATATGACACCTAATCAATACATAAATGTTAATTCAAACAGCAAGGGTTATAAAAAGTAGTGAAGTTGTTGAAGCTTGTAATAGCTTAACGACTTAAATGGACTCTTTTTTTGATTCATACCGAGTATTCTAATGTCACAATTTACACTATATAAAAATAACGATAAGAACACTGCAAGAGCCTACCCGTTTTTTGTTGATGTTCAAAGTGAATTACTGGTTTCAATGAATACACGCTTGGTTATCCCCTTAACTCCTTTGGAGCTACTAGAGAGAAAAGCCCCAAGTCATCTTTGCCCCATGATTAATATTGATGGGAGTGACTTTGTGATTCTTACTCATCAAATGGTTAGTGTGCCAACTAAAATACTTACTACACCTGTCGAAGACCTAAATATGTTTAGGAATGAGATTATCGCCGCCATTGACTTTTTGATAACTGGCGTATAGTGCCTTTTATTTTTTTTATATTTTTCAGTATCAGTCTACAATTGATGAAAACCAAGACACTTGATGGCAGACTTCAAACTTTTCTGAGTTATAAATTCCACTAATTAATTGATTTTTTAATATAAAATTGCTTTTTCAAGACCGACTACTTTCTTTTCTCAAAGCATATTTTATGAGAGGTTTACTCTACTTCGCTCAACGACACTAAGAAACTTAAAAACACCTGAAACTTTCAAACGTCTAATAAATACATCCATAGATATTATTTGTTCCATAACACTCAAACCTTAACCTTTTTTAACACCTCTCACTCAGTTCTGAGGACGGCTAAAACAACTGTATCCAACCACTGACCTTTAAAAACGACACTCTGTAAATGAGCTTATTGGCTAATATTTAAACATTGGTAGAGCTGATGTGGCTTCATAACTCACTTTGAAGCAATTGAATTTTAGGTTACGTCGTGATAAATCAAAAAATGAGGATATGAGAGCGATTTAGCTTGCTGATTTAAGCCTCAGAAATATCTCCAGTTTTTGCAACAAACCATTCAATTAAAAGATAATTTATAACACCTTCATTGTCATATATGCAGGTTACCAGTATAAGTACCTTCCCTATAACCGCGCAATAATTGCGCAATAAATAAGTAATTTTCTATGAAATTTGACAATAAAAAACTTCTTTTGATGACTTTAATTGCATTATCATCGTCAGCTGTTCACGCAAGTGGTTGGGGAACGGCAAAACAAGAAGCCTGCATTAACTTGCTGACCCCCATAGATAAAGAAATAGCTGTTACCATTAATCAATATATTAATGACAGTGGTATTGTTGCCACTACTAATGAGAAAATAAACCTCAAAGATGGTGCACACGGTGAAATCTGCGGAAGAAAAAAAATTGTGCACGATATTTATGTTAATGGCCGTGTTGGTGTAAGTTGGAAAATAGAAGATAGCAATTCGACACTTCGAGAGTTTAGTACTGAAAGCTCTTTTAATGGACAAGGCGCTAACAATGATTGGGATATCGATGAAAAAGGTCAATGTGCGGCATATGGAGGTAAAGGCGTTTACTTAACAGGAAAAGGCGATAAAAGTTGTCGTTTTATAAAGGATGTACCAGATGAGTCGGTTATTAAAGCAACATATGCCGTCGATTTAGGAAGTTACCATCCAAGTAATGACCATGGCTATACTCATTATAATCCCGAACAAGTAGTAAATGGACAACAAAAATGGGCTGTGGGTTCTCTCGCTTTTTCAGAAATAACCCAAAAAGTGTATGAGTGCTTACAAGGAAATTTGTGTAATGAAAGTCCATCATATTACGAGCCAGGAGTTGGTCAGGTGTGGGAACAGGCATGGATAGAAACTTCAGTTAAGCCTGAATCTGATAAAGGTGGGAACTCTTTTTATGTGTACCCTGAAGGGTTAGGTGATTATAAGCCTGGTATAACGGTAGTACGAGGGCGTGATGGTGGCAGCTACCGCTGTTTACCCAACCCTAATGGTGGATGGTGTAACATTGATTCTGCACTTTACTATGAACCTGGGTTTGGTATTGCATGGCAAGATGCTTGGGAGCTGCTGCCAAATTAATCTTAATTTCCTCTGGTAATGCCATTGTTTATAACGAACAGTTGTTCATTATTCCTCAGGATAGAAGATTAACTCAGTATATAAGATACTTTGAACCAATCAGCTTGACATGATTCGTGGTATTTTTGAGATAGAAAATACCACGGGTAAAATATTCGGTGGGTAATCGTTTGGACAATAGCTTTTTAGTGACAATATTTCAAACGGCTTACACCGAATTAAAAAGGTACTTTAAACTTGTTAGGTATGAGAATTGAATTCCATGATATAATAATCGCCCAAGCTAACAGTACCCTTTTGAGCTCTAATAAAGCCCTTTGATTCATAGAAGCCTATTGCTCTTTCATTCTCTATTATACATTTTAAGGTCAAACTACGATATAAATACTTAGCCTTTTCTAACAACTGAGTACCTATACTTTTTCCCTGGTGTTTATTCGAGATATATAAATGGTGTATAAAGTTCTCTGGTTCCCAAATCGATATAAACCCTAATACCTCTCCACCAGCAACAGCCACTAAAACACGTTCACCTTCAGTATCGCGTCTAAAATCTGAAAGCTGATAATCATGAGTATCGATCCAAGTAAATGTAAAAATCCTTGTGTTCAAATACAACTCACTTACCGCGACCAAAAGATCATCACTGTATTCTTTGATTTCCATATAGCGTCACTTTACGATTTACCCAAATACTGTGCTAGAAAGCCACTCACTTGCTCAGAACAAAGGCCAATATCCACCTTAACACCACCCTGCTCTAATATCACAATACCTTTACCACTGTTACGTACATCTGGGTCAAGCATTGAAACGACGATATGTTTTATACCCGATTCCACTAGTGTGTTTGCACAAGCTGGAGTTCGACCGACAAAAGAGCAAGGCTCTAAAGTGACATAAGCAACAACATCGTCAAGAGATCCATCATAAGCATTTAATGCTTGTACCTCTGCATGATTTCCACCAATAGCCTGTGTATAGCCCTCGGAGACCACTGTATTGCCTTTTACTAACACACAACCGACAGGTGGGTTAGGAGTACAATCAGGTAACGCATTTTTTGAAATTTCCAATGCTCTCAACATATATTTTTCTGACATTATTTCGTATCTCTTGCCCTAGTATCTGACACCCTTTTGAGTAATCTATCATACAGCAGCACACTTCACCATTATTGTGATTTCAAGATTATTACTCATTGATGGAGGGTGTTAAATCTTTGCTCATCTTATAGAGCTATATTATGAACTTCACATTACAAACAAAAAAGATAGCCATAATTGTCTGAACAAGAAAAAGGTTATGATATTGAGTTAAATATCAAGAGATGGTTTAATTTGGGTTCACGATAGCGTCAAACATTAAAGCTTGTTGACATATCCTTTGATAGTTATTGGCTTCCGATGCTGCGAGTTAACTCAGATCATGACCATATATATAACGGTTTATATTCTGAAATGGGCCTACGTAAGAAACTTGTAAAACAATACTCGAATTGAATACGAACAACGCTACCACCAAATTTTACTCCCATAAACACTTAACTTAATACAGGACTAAAATGCAACAGCATGCATATGATCACGGTATCCAAAACTGCATTAGGGCAACATGGAACAACAACCCATAAAAGGAGCTGCACTGATGAAAACACTACTTTTAACTTTAATTTTATTACTTTCACCAACTGCTTTCTGTCAAACCGTTGAGGATAAAGCTTCACAGCTTCCTCAAGTCGAAATGAGTGAAAGTAAAGCTTCTATTGATAATATAAAAACCGGCGAAGACTGTTCTTTCTCTAAGCAAACTGATGAAGATGGAAATGTAATCGATTGTTGCGAAATTTGTTGTAATCCTGCTTGTCCTGGCTGTCTACAATAAGCTTGTGTCGAATCAAGAGCATAAATACAGTTGGAAATTTATTTTTTTATTTGTGCTCTTTTTATATGTGCAATCTAAAATAAACTCTATAACACTCTGGCTCTTAACCATATTTCTTTCTATCAATAAATACCGAACTCAACGTAATGCCTTGTTAAGTAGTGAACAGCGCAATACTGAACCTAACATACACATGGTTTTCTGTACATTATGCGCACAGGTCTTGCTGGATCATCAAAATACTGCTAAGAATTAGTCTCGAAACCACCCTATTAGCAATACTTTACCTGTTCATCTATACGAATAGCCGTGAGATGACAGGTAAAATTAGATCTCACGCATTCAAATAGCTTCTTATACCCGCTCATTTCCTCTCCGAAAACATAATAGTAATATTGACAAAAAACTCTTTATCAAATCTCTAAACACACCATCTATTTATGGCAAACGATATCTTCACGCTCAATATTCCTCTAAATAGCTAATAGATTAAATGAATGAGTATTAATAGCCGCATTACATTAATATTAATTTAAATATGACTCAATAATAGACGACAAGCATCTAGGTGACACTTGAAGTCATTATCGTTCTTTTAGGTATATGCACTTCAAGATAGTTATTTTGCATATGCTTTCAGTAACAATAAAAAGCAGGAAATTGATATAATTACCCACTAAGTCAGTGAGGCACCGTTTCAATAGTATTTGGGTAACCAAAAGTCGAAACATAATACAAATAATTAAAAATGATACCAAAGAGATAAAAATGTTAACTTCAATTTTTGTGATAATTTCAATGATAGCTTCAGCAATGGCCTATTCAACTTTGGCTGAATATAATAGTCAGAATGAAAAAAATCCGAGTGATTATTTGGATGATGCAGAACAAGGAAATAACAACGCTCAATTTACCCTTGGTATAATGTACAAAGAAGGGGACGGCGTGGAACAAGACGATATTCAAGCGGTAACTTGGTTAAAAAAGGCCGCAGAACAGGGCCATATGGAAGCTCAATTTACTCTGGGAAATATGTGTGAAAAAGGGCAAGGCGTCGCTCAAGACAATATTAGAGCCGCATACTGGTACAAAAAAGCCGCTGAGCAAGGACGCTCTAATACCCAAAGTAATCTCACCTTTGCAAGTAAAACAGCCTCTCACGACATATAATTAGATGTAATAATTTGTAATTAAGCAATATAGATCATTACATTATGAATAAAAATAGGGTGAGAAGTTCTTATTAGGTTTATTCCTAACACTCGACAATTAAAGTTGTCGATTCATCATTCGTTGCCTGATTAAGCATCTTCTGTGAATATGTTGATTAGTATCCCACTAAACGAGAGATATTAATCAACCTTCAAATCACAGCTATTCTATATAGAAAGCTCATGACCATGAGTATCTGGATATTGCTCATTCTGAGGGGCTTTTAGCACAAATGATTTGAGGCACGCAAAGTGTTCGGCTTTTTTTTCGCTGGATGTTACTTGCGATATTTTTGGTATATTGACTCGATCGAGTATTCAAAGAGTTGTTTGATATGTTGTTTAGCTTCTGTAATAGAAACAACATCAAAGTCTACTGAAACCTTTTTACGACCAAAAATCCCAAGAAAACCAGGCTTCAATACCACATCCAGTGACAAAACTCCTTTATCCACCTCGACAGGTGTAAACTCATAGGAAGCATGTATACCATCCATATCACCGATTGAGAAAACTAATCCACTTCCTTCCTCGAGCTCTATAGACAATTTAAGTTCTCTTTCCCAAGGGTAATTGGCAATGACTTCACAGATTTCACTATGAAAATTAAGAACCCTTTGGTAATTAACAAGTTTAGTACCATCTTCTCTAATTTGGTAAAAAGCGTTAACTAAAGCCATTCATCATCCTTATTCTATAAACGCTACATTATGCATTAAATCGTAAGCAGCGCGGTCACTTCAATTATCTATAAGCTACCACACTCTTTCATTGCGTTTTTACTGATTTAATAGCGGAAGTGATGGTATGCCGTTAAGCTTTTAATCGTGAGTCAAGTGATATCCTCTAGGTGATATATGAGATCATTTCTCATCCCTATAGGACTTTGCAGTAATCGTTCTTTTTCGCCATTCAAAAAGCCACCTGTTATTTCTAGCTTTTTTAACTTTGGCAGATTTTTTCCTTCAAGAAATGTATCGGGGAAACGATAGCCGTACTGATCGTCGTCACAGTTCAAATCTATATACGCTTCTTCCAAGGCTGGATAATCTGATTCAAGCAATTTGTTCAGTGTAGAATGGCTTATGAAGCCGCCATTCGAACCTGTCACGAAATCCTCCAACGTTACCGTAATACTCTTGAGGCACTCAAAGTTCACCGCTTCTGTAAGCTCAAAATTGCCGTATAGGCCGAGTCGTTCTATTTTTGGGCTATTGTTGAGAATTTTTGTGATATCACCAAGCTGCCCGTACATACAGTGCGAGTTACTAAATAGCTGCCAAACCCCTAAATCAAGTATCTTTAAATTAGGGAATCGAGCAACACTCACTTTGTTAACCAGCTCGGTATAATTTTGGTGTTTGCCAATCGCAAAAGAAGAGTTGCCTATGACAAGCTTCTCAATATGTTGCGGGTAATACGAATTTACAAAATCAGAGACAAGCTGGACGCACTCCCCTCCAAGATAGAAGTAAATGCCTTTCAGTTGATTAGGCATTTGATTCAATGCAGTCCATCCAAAGGCATCATTTTGAGGAACACCAAATAAACAATGCTCAAGAGGCAAATTCCATTGACCTGGCGAGCTTTGTATACATCGATGTGCACTTGGCACTGATAGTGTAGACTGTTGAAACGTTCTCATAGCACACCTATTCGTAACCGTTATTTTAAAATAAAACTGAGGCGCCTAAATTGGCGCCTCAGATTTATCTTCAGTTTTACAACAAACCGATACTATAATTAAACCATATGTATTAAAAACTCAACTACATACCACCAGCATATGGGTTTGTACCCTCAAATTTAGCCCCACCCTTACCAGAGCTCTGAATTTTATCGGGCACATAAGCTTGCTCTTTGATACCGACACGCCATTCACCAAGAAGTGTTAGCATCTCTTTAGCCTTCTTCGTTTGATTCTCATTACCGTTACCAGTACCGTACTTTTTGATGTACTTTTGCATTTTAGAGACTGTTTCTATCCCATAATTCCGAATCTTACCCTCAGGCAAGAGCTTGATCTTACTTACATTCTTACCAAAAACCTTATCGGATGCACTATCCTTGATCATATTATTTATCGTTGTTACACGACTCATAGATATATTCCGGCTGAATAATGACATATTGTTATCCTTATCAAAAGTAATCTGAGATTAAATAGTACTAAAGTATTGGCAATAATGGATGTGAAATATACTGAAAAAGCATGGGGGAAGAACATCACCAAGCTGAATAAAATTGGCCTATTTAAATGGTAAAAACAATACCAGCGTAACATCGTGGAGAGGCTAAAGATTAGCCTCCTTTAGCTTGGGAGAGCTCTGACTGGCTTATTAACGTTGCTCCACAAAAATCAATTGATCGACGTTAAAACCTTTTTCCGATGCCACCTGCTTAAAGCGTTCAACGATAGCACTGTCTACTGTTGGGGTTCTCGCCAGTAACCAAAGATAATCATGGTTGTAACCAGAGATAAAGGCGTAATCCTCACCCTGTTCAAACACAATATAAGATGAGTAAAAAGGACCAAAAAACGATACTTTTAAATGACCTACGTCTTCTGCATCAACAAAGTAGGCCTTACCTTCAGCCTGAGTCCATTGCTGATCTTCATTGGAATAACCGCGATTGATCACAGCAATACCGCCATCTGCTTGTGGTTGATATTCAGCACTGACTTGTGTCAAACCACGTTCAAAAGAATGATCGAGACGAGCAATTTCATACCACTTACCAAAATAAGCTTGTAGCTCAAAGTTTTTGACAGGTTCAACCCCTTTTGGCACCGATGTACAGCCAAATAAAGTGGTAAGAAAAGCGCAGGAAAGTACTCTTAGATATTTCATTACATAACCTAAAAACATTCAAAAAAATATTACTGTGTAGTGTGGTATATGGTTCAACCAATGTCATTTTATTTTTTTGCTCAGTGGCACAGTAAGCTCTAACCTACCTCTTGCGTAAACCAGCCAGCAAAGCTAACACTAACCCAACATAGCAAATAAAGGCATGTTTAATATGAAATTATACCCAATCATCTTGAGGTCACAAGGGTATACTGATAAAGTTTCGGTTATGCAATTTGCACTTAAGTTTTAGGGCTGACATTAAAATTGTGACAGCGTCACTCAAGGTTAGCATTCGTAGAGTATTAACATCCTATACCCAATTTAGTGATCAATAATGCCTCTTTAAATTAATAACGGCCTACTGAAGTATATAAGGACATGATGAGTACGCTAAAATATTCTGATTTCAAAATAAATCCGATTTTCCCAGAAATTATCACCTCCAAAGTGGAGAGCCTTGAGCAAAAGTGTACGCCTCATTTACACCTTGATTATGACATCACTTTCGTTACCTCTGGTATTTTGAAACTTCAACTTGGTGATTCAACCCGATTCTATCATGAAGGGCAATTTTGCCTTCTTAACCCAGCGACGGTTCAGCATGGCGAAGGCGTTGGGGATAAGCCACTCTCTATTAAAAATATAAAAGTTTCTCCAGCACAGATGCTTCAAGTGATGAAACTCAACAACCCAGAGAATACGCAATACCCAGTCTTCGACAGTTCACCTATTTTTGACCGTTCATTAAACCAGATATTTCAACGCTTTTTTGATTTATTACGGGCCGATACCTCTCAGTACCAAGCTCTCTCAGATGAAGGCTGGCGTTTCCTGCAAACCCTTGTCAACTATGCCTCTTTCACCTCTTCTAAATCATCTGATGTTTCCCTCGACTTGCCTTTTGAAATCAGAATCATGAAAGACAAAGTCCGAGAAAAGCTGAAAATTCCTGAACTGGCTCAAAAAATGAACTTATCAGAACACTACTTTATCAAAAAATTCAAAAGGCTATATGGCATCACACCCTATCATTTTTTTATGCAGCTTAAGTTGGAGACAGCATTCCGTGAATTATTAAAACAGCAAGAAATACAAAAGGTCGCCTATGATTTTGGCTATTCTGATCAAGCTCATTTCACTCGTCTTATTAAAAAGTATTACGGCTATAACCCTAGAGCTATAGGCAACTTATTAAAAAGTCATAGTTAACGATGATTAAGTGAGCCATCAACCCTCCCACAATTGCGATTAAAATATTTTTGCAGCACAAATAGAGTACCGCAACAACCATGGCAGCACCTATCTGAGGCAGTCCGTAAGGCGCGGTTGTCACATCAATATCTAAAAAGGTATACCCAGTGGTATATAGGCTGTGGTAACCGGAATGGACCATTTGAGCGCTTTTATTATATGAGAAAAATACAACATGATTCCTATTGTTTATTTTATATTTCCCTGAATAACCTAAGTCACATCAGAGCAATAATCGTAAGAATTGGTTGATCTTACTGTTGTATCTTTGCTAAAGATTGCAGAAAAGTGCGCTATTTTTTGAATAATACTGCGATTAACGTATAAAAAACGTACACACCCATTTAGTGAGTGTGTACGCCGATTAAGGTAAGTCTTCAAAACTCAATCTTTAAAAGTTAATTATTCAGAAACTAACCATTTTAAAAGCCAAGCTCTAAAAACCTAAATCAAGGTGATTACAATTTATCCCAAGCATCTGCCCAGAATTGTGACTCACCTGGTGCGTAAGCAGCATTTGCACACCAACCTGTGTAAGGCCAAGGTTTACATTGGTAAGCATTACCATCAGTACCTGTTACAATGTCACCTGCGGCATAGTTTTTACCTGCTTCATAATCAGGGTACTGACTCGGGTTTGAAGATTCCTCTTCTACCTTAAAGCTTCGAGTGATTCTTTCTTCTTCACCGTTTTCTGACGTCGCAGTAGCTTCAAACTTAAAGTTACCGGCTTCGATATCATCCAGAGTGATGGTTACGCGCTCTTCGCCACTCACTGCGATGCTTTGCTGGTAAACAGCAGCGTTCGTCTGGTCTTTAACTGCGACAGTAACAGATGCTGATTCTGAGCTAACAAATGTTACGCTAAGCTCTACCATGCCATTATCTAGCGTGTATTGGTTTTTAAGGCCAGATACTTCAAAGTCGAACTCAGGAGCTGGAGTTGGGCCACAGCTTTCATCACTGGCTTTTCTCCATACCCCCTCCTCGCCTGTTGTACCTGGCTCATCACCTTTAGTCCACCAGCCAGCTTGCCACGTTAAGCCATTGTGAGAAACTTGATCGCCTCCGAGGTAAATTGCAGTTTTGTCCCAAGCTGCTGCACAAACTTCGTTATCACCAGATACTACGTTCACTGTTCGATAAGCAGTTGACGTTTGATTTGAACTGTCTGTTACTCGGTAAGTTAATGTGTATGAACCTAGCACGTTGACATCAACAGTCCCTTGGATACGAATTTGGTCAGTAAGATCGCCGTCTTCTGCATCAATCGCTTTTACGCCAGTCATTGGATCGAACGCATCACCAAGTTTCACTTTAGCATCAAAAATACCTTCAAATTCAGGCGCTAAGCTGTAAACCTCAACGGTACGACTCTGTTTTGTCTCGTTGTTATCACTGTCTTTTACACTATAAACCAAAACATAAGTGCCAAGAGTATTAGTGTCAACTGTGCCTTCAATATGGATACTATTAGTTAGATTACCGTCCTCTTTATCGGTTGCGCTAACGCCAGCATAAGCATCAAACATCGAGCCAAATCGAACACGTACATCTGACAGACCATTTAGAACAGGTTTGCCTTCGCTTGGTTGAGGTGGTGTTTGACCATGTACAAACGGGCCATAGTTTTTGATGAATTTTTCACCGTAAGCTTGGCCTGCAGCGTTCGTACCCATATCCCAGTTAATAGACCATGTCATGACACCACGTAACGCTTGACCTTGTGATTTTAAACGATCAAAAGCACGATATAGGTCTTCTGGGTTGTTCAAATAACCTGTGGCCGCTGCATCAATATTTGATGGAATACCAAAAACGAGTTTGTCATTAGGTATTTTATGGAAACCACGCGTACCATTTGATAGAGAATCAGAGATGTAGTAAATGAACTCTTCTTTTAATGTATCGTTATTTTGTGCAATCCAGCCCACACCATCAACCCAGATACCGTCTCCACCTTGATTATAAAATTGTGGGTTAATCCAGTCATACTCCCCTTCGAGTGTCGTTAGGTAAGGGATATATTTGTCTCCTTTCTTTAAGTAAGGAAACTCAGGTGCCATAGTGATCAGGAAATTTTTACCCTGCTGCTGGTAGTGCTCTTTCACTAGGAGCAAAGCTGCAGGGATCACAGTTTGGTTATCGGCTGCAGTGATCGCGGATTGCTCAAGGTCAATATCAAGACCATCAAAGCCGTATTTATCTGTAACACGGATGATTTCTTGAGCGAATGCTTCTTCATCACCGGCTTTTAATTCAACGTGTGCATCTGCACCACCTAAAGCAATCAATACTGCGCGACCTTGAGCATTGATTTCTTCAATCTGAGCAATAAACTCCTCTTCGCTCGAACCCACTCCAGGATTAAACTTAAATGTTGGGATTCGGCCTTCGCTTGTATCGTAGACTTTCATAAAAGAGACGTTTACGACATTGTACATAGGATCAACTTCATCCAACGTAATGCATGGAGCATTACCTCCTTGATAACCAGTGCCGTCACACCAGTTATGCCAATAACCAACGACAACACCGCCATCAGGGTTTACCATTTCACTCGCTGATACAACATTTGAGAAACTACCTAGGCCTAGTGCTACTGCAAGATATAATGACTTATGCTTCATCCTATTACCTTTTCTGTCTTGATTTACTTTAATATCAATCGACATGATGAGACTAAAACTGTAAATCGATTTAGGTGGGCCTAATACTAAGATTAGGTTGACCACATCAACACACGCATTGACTAACAATGCGTAATAGAAAACAGAAAAAATTATATTTCTAACATCATATTATTGATAGCAGTGTTAGTTTTGTATTTTTAATATATGTTTATAAATGTGACTCAAGTGATATTTTCATTTAAAATCCTATTGAATTCATATTAATTTCAAACATTTTAGAAAAAAATCATTATAATTATTTGGTTTTTAAATCAAAAAAAACATCAAAAAAAGAAATAGATACAAATGAGGAATTGAAATTGCACATATGAGGAGGACTCAGTGCCACTTTGATTCCTCCCAAGTCATCTTCGATTAACTCAGGAGGAAAAGAAGCTAGCTGAGCAAAGTAGAGTGTATTTTAACCTTAGAGCCCAACCTTGACGCTTCAACATCTATCCTTTGACGCATCTGCTCTTTAAGTTCAGCAACATGAGAGATCACACCAATCATTCGACCTGTCTGTTGTAAATCGACTAAAGTCTGAATTGCAAGATCAAGCGAATCGGGGTCTAGGCTACCAAACCCTTCATCGATAAAAAGCGTGTCTAAACGAATGCCACCGCTGTAAGATTGCACCACATCTGATAAACCCAGCGCTAATGCTAAAGCCGCCATGAATGACTCCCCACCTGACAAGGTTGCAACATCTCGCGTTTTTGCGCTATAGCTATCCTCAACCACTAAGTCTAACCCTCGCCCAGCAATACCTTTAAACCCTTGAGTTTTTCTGGCTAAAACATAGCGACCTTTGCTCATCAAACTCAATCGCTGCGACGCTTGGATAAGAACATCATCTAATAGAACGCCTAAAACAAAACGGTGCAGACTGATTCGGCTCCCGGTTTTGCCACTGGCGACATCAAACAGAGTGCCATATATTTTATACTCTTCCTCAAGTTTGAGATTCTTCGCATGCAGTTCAACAATATTACTGCGCACTTTTTCTAAACGCTCAAACAGTGAACGCGTCTTATCCAACTGCTCCCTTGAGTGAGTGTAAGTTTCTTGAACTTGATCTAATTGCGTATTCAGAGCTTCTAAGTCAGGCTTGTCTGTCTCTTTAAGCGATTGATTTAAATCTGCCAGTGTTTGCGCTAGCTTGATATGTTCTTGCTTAAAGGTTTCGACTTCTGCGAGCCAAGACTGCATCTCTTGCTCAGGTACTTTACTGGCTAAAAATTGCTCTTGACCTGAGAACATACTGTTATGTAAAGCACTTTCCCAGTCTGTCTGCGCTAATTCATAAGCCGCGACAGCCTGTTTGAGTAAGTCTTGATGCGTGTGTTTCTGACTCTCTGCTTGTGCTTTTTGAAGTGTCGCCTGCTGAAACTGGGATTGCGCTTGGTCTAATCGCGCCTGTAATTCAATCAGCAACTTACTCAATCGGTTCAATTCCAGATCGAGTTGTTCAATAGATGAAAATTTATCCCCCAGTTTTGCCATCACACTCGCGCGCTGATCTTGTTTAACAGTGAGCATGGATTCATTGGCTACCACTTGATCGTTAAGTACCTTAATTTTTCCTTCGCCATCTTCACAACGTTGCTGCAATGTCTTTACATGACTTTCTATTTGTTGAAGATCAATAGAGGCCAAGGTCTGCTTGAGATTAAACCGTTGTTGCAAACTTTGTTGGACATTGTTCAGTTCGGCCTGAGCATGTTGTCCTAACTCTTCGAGCATCTTATTGAGTTGTAGTTGATACTGAGAAATAGCAATATGGTGCTGCTCCAATTGGTTATTCAATTGATTGAACTCAGCTTGCGCCATGCTCTCTTTCTGACGAGCTTGTTGGACTTGCTCTTTAGTGATTTCCTCGTGAGTAAATTGAGCTGGCTTGGGATGCTCCTTACTGCCACACACCGGGCACATTTCACCGATCTGTAATCGCTGCGCAAGGATCGCAGCCTGAGCATTATGCCAACTAAGTTCACGTTCATTGGCTAATTGTTGATGCTGTTGATAAGCAGACTGTGCCTTAGCTACGCTGTCTTGTTTACTTTGAGTTAATGCCTCTAGTGAACTTAAGGATTGGCGTATATCATCTCGTTTTTGTAAATCTTGCAGTAAGCGCTGTTGTTGTTGAATCTCAGCTTCAACAGTCGCAATATTTGCAACATCAAGACGTGCTTTTTCAAGCTCTTGCTGACCTTGTTGCGCTTCCAGCATTAATTTGTTTTTTAGCGCAACATATTGAACCTGTTTATCTTGTAGCTTTTTTTGCGTTTCAATGGTCTCAGCAATCGTTTTGTCTAATGCGATTTTTTCTGCCCACTGACTTTTCATGCTGTCCAATTGGTACTGCTGATCAGTTAAAGCCGGAATCTGTTTTGCTTGCTCTTTTGCTTTTTGACAGTCTGCTTCCTTACTGGCCATGATGTTTTCTGCCGAGCTCAGCGTTTGTGTAAAAGACGTGACTTTTGCTGTCAGTTCATCGACCTGCTGCTTTGATTTCTGTAAGTTAATGAAAGGAAGTTCAATTTGGTTCGCTTTGTAGGCTCTGTCTAACTGCAATTTTCGTTCAGCAATGTGTATTTCTTGCTGTAGATGCTGATTCAATAACACTTCGGCTTGGTCACGTTTCGCAAAGTCACGGCTAATTGCTTGTGCTTTTTGTAAATCTGTTTTTAAACGGTTGAGCTGAGCCAAAGCTTCTTGTTCTTTTGCGTTTGATGATTCAAGTTGTACAGAAGCACTCTCTGCTTGCTCTCGTAATTCATCTTCTGAGGATACCGCTGCCACTTGAAGTGCTCCGCGAATTTGATTATCAAAATCCACTTTTGCCTTACTGATCGCCCCAGCTTTATCTTTTAAAGCATATTCTATTTTTTTATAAATGTCGGTCTGGAACAGTTGGCCGAAGATCTCTTCTCGCTCTCTAGAGCTTGCCAGTAACAACTCACGGAATTTACCCTGTGGTAACACCATCACTTGACGAAATTGAACTTCATTCAAACCAATAATGTCTACGATTTCAGTTTTCACTTGCGTCGTTTTACTGGTGATCAACTGCTCTTCATCGGTAATGTCATACAGAGCCGCATTATGTTTGCGTACGGTCATCCCTTCGCCACGTGCCTTGGGAGCTTCCTGCTCTGGATTACGGGTCACTCGGTAACATTTACCGTTCAGCACAAATTCCAACTCCACCTTGGTCATTAAAGATGCAGCAGCCATATCACTACGCATCTGCATGCCTTGGCGCTCATTACCCGTCGTTTCACCATATAACGCGAAACAAATCGCATCGAGAATGGATGTTTTTCCGGAACCTGTTGGACCGTTGATCAAAAATAATGGATTAGTACCTAATTTATCGAACTCAATGGTTTCTGTTTTAGCAAATGGCCCAAAGGCTTGCATGGTCAGTTTGAGCGGTTTCATAAGCTACCTTTGTTATTATTCGAGCGATGATGAGAAAGCTGATTGATAATTTGACTGATCGCTGCTTCTTGATCTTGGGAAAGATCGATTTCTTGAGCTTCAGAAAAGAAGTCACGAAACATGTCTATTTCACTTCGTGCTAATTTAGCTTGTGAAAGGGGTTGATTGACTCCGATAAGCATACCCGGTTTCTCAAGGTGTAAGACATTCGGATACACGGCTCGTAATTTATCCATTGGATTTAAAATCGCATGTTTATCCATCAACCGAACCAGCAAATAGTCATGATTTTTAGGGTCGGTTTTCCCCAGCTCTAAGACCTGATTCAAATCACCTTCGATGATTCTCATTTCATGAGGAGCGGTGAGCTCAATATGTTCTGCACAGACAAAGCCATTATGATCTAACTCAACCAAGGTAAAGCCTTTCTTGTGCTTTTGCTCCCCAAAACTGTATTTCATCAGTGAGCCAGAATAACGAATATACTCCTCACCCTTTCTTTGTGGTTGATGAAGGTGGCCCAAAGCAACGTAATCAAACCCCTCAAAATGCGCATGACTCACTCGATCAGCCCCCCCGATTGAAAGTGGCCGTTCTGATTCAGACGCGATCGCTCCATCAACAAAGCAGTGACTGATCAATATATTGCGCTGGCTAGGTTGAAACTGCTGCTTAATATGATTCGCTAAAAACTGATGAGCTTCATCGTGCGTCGAGATTGGCTGTTTAAAAGTAAAACGAACGTGTTCTGGATCATTGTAAGGCAAGCCATAAAACGCCACATCTCCTGCCGATGGAGTATTGATCACAACAGGAGTCAGCATATCATCGAAGTTACTGATAATATGCAAACCTGCCTTACTCATTTGTTCTGCGCCAAATCCTAGGCGCTCGGCACCATCATGGTTACCGGGAATCATAATCATCGGTGTGTTGAGCTCACCACAAATCTTCTTAACCGTATGATTCAGTAATTCTATCGCGGATGTCGGCGGCACCGAACGATCGTATATGTCCCCCGCTACAATCAAGGCATCAACAGGGTTTGCCGCTATGTAATCAATAAATTGTTCAAGTACGGCTTTTTGGTCATCGAGCAAAGAGACATTGTGAAACTGTCGGCCAAGGTGCCAGTCTGACGTGTGGATAAACTTCATTTAACTTCGCTTAGTACAAAAATAGGCATCTGCCTATTATCGCAGTAGAAAGAAAAATCGTCATGAGTTTTTAACAAATAGAGCAAAACAAATTTAGCTGTAGTAGCAAGCTATTTATGGTTATTTATCGTTCTTTGATTAATCAATCTTAGTGTCATTGTATGTGAAAAGACCTCAAGTAGAATAAATTCAATATTATTTTGAATTAAGTTGAAATTTATAGATTTAAGTGGTTTTTAATAATGAATATAGATAGTTTTAAAAAACCGAATAACCGTTCAATCACTAGGAAACGCACTAATGATGAAACATCATTTGGTGTTTATTCAAATCGGCTCAACCTAAAATAACGAGACTTTAATGTGAATCTAGCTGGTTGAAATTTAACATAAGAAAGATAGTATGATAAACAAAACTCAATTAGCGTGCACCGTTGGTACATTGCTCATGTCTTTGAGCATAGGTAACCATGCATTTGCTAACGAAAACTCTCTTAATAACACAAAAAGTACTAGTAACTCTCTGACAAGATTTCTATTTACTGCCGACCCTCAATTTAATACCAAACAAGGGGATACAAATCATCAAACGCAAGATCGCTTAGCTGGTATGTTTGCAGAGCTTCGATACAGTCAAAATACCCCTAACCCAATTTTTGGGCTGCTCGTCGGTGGGGATATGACGCAAAACGCTCATGACACTAGCTTTGTTGGCTGGGAGTTCCGTTTCTGGAAAGATGTCGTCAACTACTACGGTTTAAAAGGCAAAGCCTATGAGACCATTGGTAACCATGATGAGACAACATCAGGGGCAGCAGCTCCAGGAGACATTGTAAAATATATTGATCGTGAAAGAGAACATAGGCGTCTAAGCTATCGCAGACAAGGTGGGTTGTACTCATGGGATGTCGATGATACTCACTTTGTTGCTTTAGGTACTGGAGTATTTTCCTCAGGCAATCCTACCATATATGGCGATGTAAAAAATTACAATCAATTAGATTTTCTACAATCCGATCTCGACGTTAATGTTGGAAATAGCAATAAGAAAGTGGTCTTAATGTTCCATATGCCAGCAAACCATCGTGATTGGAATGAAGCTGATAGAGATCGTTTTATTAACCTAATACAAGAATATAACGTTGTTTTATTACTCACTGGCCATACCCACCGTTGGGAAGGACACAAATACATCACTTTACCAAATGGTCGTAAAATACCACAAGTGACGGCACCAACTACGAGATATGATCTTGCCCCTGAAGGAGCGAAATACACAGATATTAAACTTCGTAAAAGCTCCCCGTGGTTAGAAGTCGAATTAAAACATAATGAAGGAGAGCAACACTTTAAAGGCAATATTGATCTGGATTTAAGAACCGATGAAATTTGGTACCCTAGTTCTTCAGAAGTAAGAGAGCCTAGCTACACTGAAAAACAAGGCCAATATGGTCGTTACTGGTTTGCTTATAAAGACGTTCATTATTATAACCTAGAAAATGATTTGACCGATCAATGTATTAGCTACAATGAACCAACGCCAGGTGCTGGAAGTATGCTGGTTCAAACCTCATGTAATAAACAAGACCCAAGACAAAATTGGTTCTGGTCAGCTCAAACAAAGATGATTCATAACAAAATGAATTGGAACTATTGCTGGTCAAACTCTCAACGTTATAGTGGCGGCTCTATTGTACTTTCTGAATGTGATACTAATAATCCTGAGATGCGTTGGGAGTACACTAAATACGATACAAAACATGACTGGTTAAGATACATTAAGCCTGAGGGATTTTCTGGCTTTATGGTTGATGCTTATCGAGATACAAACAAGGTCAAAATTTACTCTGCTCACGGTGGTAACAACCAGCTTTGGTCGGCGGATCATCAACGTTATCCAGCGAATCAAATGTCTTTACGTGCACCGATACCAATGCATAATGGCCCGGTTCAGCGATTAAAGTAAAGTTTATTCCCAAAACGTCAAGGCCCAATATCTCTATTGGGTCTTAATCTACTCTTCTACTTGATCTACTCACTATTTTGAATGACTTCAGGAATACTTCATTAGAACAAGATCACTGATGCCTTTGTAATTACGAACAAGTCATCGCAATTTTTCTTTATTCACCTGAGAACTATGATATTTAACTCGGAATACCCTTGATAAGCCAAAATTCAAGTAATGTAGCTATTTCAGATATAATTACGATTAATACATTTTAAAGTAGTAACCTTAGATAAAAAATAGAGGAAATAGATCTTTATATTTTCATTATTTATATTAAAAACTTCAATATTGGTTATTTTCCCACACAGCCAATATACACTCAAACACATTACCAACGTAATGATATTGACCTCTTAAATCACTATGATTTTTTATAAAAACCGAAGCGAACTAATTTAACCATAGTAAAAAGTGAATATTGGTTATTTACCGTTCTTTTTAAGCAATTTTGATGTAAATTAAAAAGCTAAACATAAAAAAACAAAAGTTATTGTAACTAGTAATAAAAATATATATTTAATTAGTTTTTTTTAATCATTTCAGCTAGTCTAAAAAAACAAATAACAATTCAATCACTAGTAATAGCATTAATGCTTAACTTCATTTATTGCCTATCCAATTATATCTTCGGAAATAACGATATTTGAAAAATATACCTAGTTGGTTGGAATTAAATATAAGGAAGACGGTATGATAAACAAAACTCAATTAGCCCGTACTATCGGCACATTACTCATCTCTTTGAGCCTAGGGAGCCACGCTTTTGCTAATGAAAGTCCTCTAGACAACACAAAAAGTGCAAGAGATTCTCGAACAAGATTTCTATTTACAGCCGATCCACAATTTGCCACCAAGTTAGGTACTCCTAATTATTTAACACAAGATCGTTTGTCTGGCATATTTGGAGAGCTTCGATCCAGTCAACATACACCTACCCCAATTTTTGGGCTACTCGTCGGTGGAGACATGACACAAAATGCTCATGATGCCAGCATCACTGGTTGGGAATTCCGTTTCTGGAAAGACGTCGTTAACTTTTACGGTTTAAAAGGCAAAGCCTATGAAACAATTGGTAACCATGATGAGACAACGTCCGGGGCAGCAGCTCCAGGAGATATCATAGATTATATTGATCGTGAAAGAGACTACAGACGCTTGAGCTATCGCAGAGGCGGTGCAATGTACTCATGGGATGTCGATGATATTCATTTTGTTGCTTTAGGAACTGGCGTATTTTCTTCAGGTAATCCTACAGTATTTGGCGATGTAAAAAATTATAATCAATTAGACTTTCTGCAATCCGAGCTTGATCTTAATGTTGGTAATAGCGGTAAAAAAGTAGTCTTGATGTTCCATATGCCAGCAAACCATCGTGATTGGAAAAAAACTGATAGAGATCGTTTTATTAACCTAATACAAGAGTATAATGTTGTCCTATTACTCACTGGCCATACCCACCGCTGGGGGGGACAGAGGTATATTACTTTACCAAATGGTCGTAAAATACCACAAGTAACGGCGCCAACAATTAGACAAGACCTTAGTCGTGATGTATCACAATATACGGACATTGTATTCAGTAAAAACCCTCCATGGCTAGCAGTTGAATTAAAACATAATGAAGGAGAGCAGCACTTTAAAGGCACTATTCGTCTAGATTTAAGAAGTGATGAGGTTTGGTATCCTAATGCTTCAGAAGTGAAAGAGCCTAAGTATGCTGATAAACAAGGCCATTATGATGGTGACTCATTCGTTTACAAAGACGTTCATTACTACGCTCTAGAAAATGAATTCACCGATCGTTGTATTAGCTACGATGAACCAACACCAGGCGCTGGTAGTATGCTGGTTCAAGCCTCTTGTAATTACCAAGATCCTCGACAAAGTTGGTTCTGGTCAGCCCAAACACAGATGATTCATAACAAAAAGAATTGGAACTATTGCTGGTCAAACTCTCAACGCTATAGAGGGGGCTCTATTGTACTATCAGAGTGTGATGCCGATGATCCAAATATGCGTTGGGAATTCTCTAAATACAATAGATCAGAGGACTGGTTTAGATACATTAAACCAGCGGGCTTCCCTAATTTAAAAGTCGATGCATATCGAGAGAGTAACAAAGTCAAAATCTGGACAGACAACAATGGTACTAGCAGTAGTAAGAACCAATTATGGGTAGTACATCACCAACGTTATCCAGCAAATCAAACGTCTCTTCGTGCACCTATACCAATGCATAACGGTCCAGTTCAGCGATTAAAATAAATAGGTTTTTAACCAAAATTTCAAGACCCAGTAGCTCTACTGGGTCTTAACTTAATCTTCTAACCTACTCTTCATAACTTTTATTTTTACTCCTCGTTTAAAGTGATTTTAGCAAAACTGTTTTAGATCAAGCCCACAGATGTTCTATTTAGTTACTGACAAGTCGTCATTATTTTCCTTTACTCATTACGTTTTAAATCGGTGTGACCTTGTAGAACTAGATCGTTATAAACGATTAAATATGACTGAAGGAGTAAATAATGAAAAGCATCATCAAATCGATCAGTTTGGCTTTCATGACATTATCAGGTCAAGTATTTTCAGCAACTGAGTATGAATTGGAATCTGAGTTTTCTAGTATTAGTTTTGCAACAATCAAAAAGCAGTATATTGTCGAACCAGCAACACTGAATACACTGAAAGGATCGATAAACAATAATGGAAAGTTTGAACTTACTATAGGGATTAAAGGGATAGATACTGGAGTAACTATCCGAAACACACGTTTACAAGAGATATTTTTTTCAATTGAAAAATTCCCAAATGTCACTGTTACCGGGAGCATCGCACTAGCAGAGCTGCCCGATGGGTCTCACAAAATGATAATTCCTGCTAATGTCACTTTATTTGGCAGCACCAAAACTTTGAATTTCCCTATTGTAATGTTTAAAGCTGCAGGTACCATAATGATAAGTTCAATACACCCTATCATAATTAATGCTAATGACTTTGGTATACCAAATGAAAACTTAGCTAAGCTCTCTTCAACTGTTGGTAATATTGCTATCTCAGACACAGTACCTCTTTCACTGGTACTAACTTTTAAAAAATAATGATAGTCAAGCACTGATAACACTGAGTCGAGATAATAGAACTCCACGTTTTAGCGGAGTTCTATCAAAAGCTCATTATTGGTATCTTCTCACTAAGAAACCATGCTTCTAAGTACATTATTTTTATTTACAAAATGGTGTTTTAAAGCAGCCAAGATATGAAGAAAGACCAAACTAGCTAACAGAGCACAAGCAATTCGGTGTACCATAAAGAAAAACTGATTGATATCAGGGTTAGATATAGGATTAGGAATAGAGATTAACCAGAATAACTCATAGCTGTGTGTAAGCATTAGAAAACCACTAACAAAAACTACCATCATAATTAGATATATTACACTATGCGCGAGTTTTGCTAATTTCTTTTGCACAGTTGGAATTGTATCTGGTAATTCTGGCTCAACTCGGAAAAATGACCATACCCAACGAAATAAAAGTAAGACTGCAGCAACTGTAGCTACGGACATGTTAATTATAGATAGTGTATGAAATAACATCGGTTGATCCATAACAAATAACATAGCATAGCCAGCCACAGTAGCATAAATAATAATAATGGCCATCACCCAATGCATCCACTTACTAAATTTATCATATGATTGTACAGGCATTTTAATATGATTTGTTTTTAATTCCGAATTTCTTGCTAAATTACTTTTTGACATGACGCTACCAATAAAATCAATATTTTAATAAATATTACTATTGTAAATATAAATAAAATCAATTAGAGGAATGAGATTATTACTTATATGGGAAATATACATACGCTTAAATATAGCGAAAGGCATGACCTGCCTTCCGCTATCTCATTTACTATCGTTATCTACTTACACTGATCATGTCATTAAAGTAACTAACTTGTTCAGCCATAGGTAGGCTTTGCGAATTAGAACCTAGTGTCCACATAAAGAAGCCACCATAACCCTGATCTTTTTGCCATTTAGCACGATCTAGGTTGTTTTCTCTTGTTTCAACAAAACTGCCGTTTGGCCCCCATTGTTTGTTAATTGTATTACCCAAAACAATTTTAGATTTATCGCCAATGTAGGTTGCGTAATTGTTCATTGCAACTTTATACAAGAACTCTTTTCCTGCGTCGTAAGTCATTACATTAAAGAAGTCAAAGTCGTCTTTTGTCTCTTTTAGAAGGTCAATAATTTCACCATGGTGACCTGAACGACCACCAGCATCAATGAATGAACAGTTTTCAAACACATTTGAGTTTGCACATTCAACTGGGTCCGCACCGACATGGTAGGTGGTTAATGAAAGGATCTTGCTATCACCCACTTTTTGTCGAATCAGCTTGATCAACGCCGTAAGATCCTGATTCTCTTTGTCGGTGATACGTGCTGCTTTTTCAAAGTCGAAGTCTAAACCATCAATTTGCACGTAACCTGCAAGCTGATATTTAGAGTAATCACAGTCACCATTGCTATTTGTAGCAAGACACTGACCTACCACTTCCTCTGGTTTAAGATTTTTCTTATATACTGGGAATGGCGTATTAACTAACTTAACCAATCCATTCGCCACAGCTTCACGGCTTTGTTCGGTACCAATTGCAGACCAGATGCTTTCGTAGTTCTGCCCACCAAAAGCAACCATCATAGAGACGTTTTCTTTGTTGTGCTTCAACGTCGTCCATGCAAGGTACTGAGAACGTAGCCAGTCTGGGTTGTACTCCGGAGCTTCAACCATTTGATCAGAAATGGTGATGTTACCTTGTGAATCCCATTTACCAAATGACAATAAGTAACCATCACCTTCTGAATTATTCAGTTCTTCAAAGTCATTCAATCCCCATGAAGTCAAGTAACTGATCGAACGGTCTGGATTGTTTGCTAAACCTGCTCCGCCTGTACTTTCTCGCACCAAAATGTTCGACACCGCAGAAGTTTGGGTTTGATTGTTAGTATTCACGGCCTTAGCTGAAACTTGATATTCGCCAGCTTGGACGCCTAACCACTCATATTCAAATGGTGCTTCAGAGTCTTTAAATAGCACCTTGCCATTAGCCATAAAGTCAACATGATCGATGTCTCCTTCATAGCTCTTTGCATCGGCTTTTATTGAGATTGCGCGACCTTCAAAGAAACGAGAACCATCAGCAGGTGAAGTCAAAGAAACCACAAGATCTTTGTCTGTAATTGCAATAGACACTGATTCTGTTTCTGAACTTGCCCCTTGATCGTCAAATGCAACCGCTTGAAGTGTGTACTGACCTTCCACTTGGGCTGGTACGTTAACAGTAAAGATATCCCCTTCACTTGCCTCATTTTCCGATGCAACAACCTGTCCATTTAGCTTCACATCAACTCGAGTGACTTCGGTATCGTCCGTTGCTGCGATAACAACATCAAATGGCTGATTTGGAGCAATCTTTTGACCATTAAATGGAGAGTTAATTTGGACTTCTGGTAGTGGATTTGGATCACACTCACCCACTTCGTTCCATGCATCTTTCCAAGCATTTGGATAACTTGGATGACCTGTTCCTGGTGTCCAAACAGGGTTGCCACACCAACCAAAAATAGTACATTCATAAATATTACCAACATTAGTGACTTTATCGCCAACATTGTATGAAGTGCCATCTTGGTATGGAGCAACGTCGCCACAGCTTGAGCTCGTTTCTGTTACAGTCACAGTCAAACTCTTTTGTGAAGTATGCGATTCTTCATCTTTAGCTTCAACACGCAACGTTGCTGTACCAATTTGATTTGCAGACCAATCACAAGAAAAATCTTGAGTAACCTTGGCATCGAAGCGGCAAACCTCAGCGTCGTTAGCTAAAATCTTAACTGTTGATAAATCACCATCTGAGTCTGTTACGCCGGCAGAAATCGTGACAACGTCACCCTTTTGATAAGCCGAATCCATACTTGGGGAAAGGAACTCAATAACTGGCGGATTAGAAGCCACTGAATCTGAATCGACAGACACTTGAACTTTTGATTCAGTTAACTTTTCGCCTTCAGCATTAAAAGCGATAACCGAAATCGTAATTTCACCTAGTTCGGTTGGTATCCATGATTGCTGATATTCTGTTTTACCAGAGATAACAGGTTGCTGTGCTAGTCGGGTATTATTCACCCAAAACTCAACTTTGTCTGCCCCTTCGCCAGTTATATCTGTTCGGATGTCAACATTTGAACCAACGTAAATCAACGAATTTGATGTTGGAGATAAGATCTCTAAAGTGACATCAGGCGTTGGGATAACGTCATCACCATCTAGCTTTATCTCTACCGATTCTTCTAAATTTTTTAAGTCAGTAACTTGACCACCAAATGCAAGTGTCATTGCTAACTTTTCACCGCCATCTAGAGACGAATCTACCCATGAGCCTTGTGGAAAATTAACTTTTATAGAATGAAGTACACCACTTTGCGTAGGTGTGTGCTCAATAGATAATGAAGGATAAGAGACATGATTAGACGTCCATCCAATATTACTGACTGCTTCTGGTAGTACAAACTCGATGACAGCATTTCTCAGATCTGCACTTTCTGTACCTGAATTTTGAACTTCAAGTTTATAACTACTCCAATATTGACTTTCTGATTCAGCCACTGCATTCGAAGAAAATGCGGCTGCCATTGCCTGTGAAATAGGATTTAAAAGCATACCACCACAAAGTACTGCTAGGCCTAATGTCTTATATTTATTTGTGTTAACCTTACAAAGGTTAATGTTTTTATTATTCACGTTAATTCCCACTATTTCGTCCATGTTTTAATAAATTTCAATATCAACATCTACTATTGATATTGAAATCAAAATAAAAAACACAGCAAAAAAAGTAAAGTGAAAGTAAATTATTTAAAAATATTAAAATGAAAGGCATTTAATAAAAAAAATAACAAAAAAATAATAATGATAAAACAATAAAAAAGTTATGAATTAGCAATGTCAAATTAAATAATAGTATTTAAAAACAGTGACTTAAAGCAAAATAAATAGAAAAAAAGATAACCGCTCACTAAACAAACAGATTGTATTTATGTGAAGATTTTACAAGATCACTATAAATTAAACACACGAAAATAAAGCGAATAAAAAAAGTGACAGATTTACAATAAAGGGTGAATTAACAGAGATTTTAATTACCATAAATTATAACTATAATATTGGAATTAATTTAATTATGGTGAATGTGTTACCTCTACTATTAGTCCTAAAATAAAAATCATCTGTCATTTGCGTAATAAGCATAAGTCCCCTTCCCGAAGGTAACCAACTCGTTTCATCAAATATATTGGGAGCTTGAATTTCTTTTGATATGTAAGACAAAAAAAGGCTCTCCTCGATAGGCTCTCCAAAGTTAGTTACATTAATCAAAACTTTTTGTTCACTATCTTTGAAGACTTCACAAACTAATTCTATCTTCTTTTCTTCTTGTTCTTGGTATGAATGAATAAAAGCATTGTTCATTAGTTCAACGATGCAAAGCTCTATTGTTTGTATAATAGTAGAAGGTATGGATTGCACATTAAGAAAAACCGCCACATCTTTGCTCGCAATTCGAGAGTTCTCGAGGGAGCCATAGTATAAGCGCTCCATTCGCAGTTTTTTGGGACGCTCCAATGTATGTACCTGTGGCCCAAGCCAAGAAACTCTCAGCAAGCTAACATCATCTTCCATTTCCGCTTTATTTTGCCACTTTTGTACTTCCTCCAAAACAACGTTTGCTTGGTTTTTGTGGCTTTTTTCTTGGGCTCGTTCAATGGCCATGATAAGTCTATCCATTCCAAATAAGCTTTTATCTTTCCTCGCCTCCAAAAGACCATCAGAAAAAAACCACAACGTATCCCTCGGTTCCATTTGTAACCTACCGCTCTGATAAATCATTGGTTCTAACATACCAACCATGAAATTATCATCTCCTATTTGCTCAAACTTATCGTATTTTTTTTGCCAAATAAACTTAGGGTGACCTGCTGTACAATATTGTAGTTGACCTTTTTTTGTATTGAGGATCGCATATTCGATCGTAAAGTAGATTTGGCTTTGTGAATTTTGTTGGTATCGTCGATTTAGTCGCTCCACGACTTCCTCAGGTTGACGAATTCGAGTTCCTTCTTCACTCCAATCTAATGTGATAGATTCAGTCTTGTTTTTTTGGGATAGCGTTTGCTGTATTGAAAAAGCCATTAAAGCAGCTGAAATACCATGCCCTGAAACATCAAAGAGATAAAATGCCACATGTTCGTCATCCAACTCGATATAACCGAGCATATCTCCTCCTATTTTAGAACACGGTAAATAAGCGTAATTAAATCTAGCAGAGTGAATATGCTCTTCTGTTGGGAGGAGCTGCTCCATAAGTTCACTCGCCGCATCTAAGTCTTTTTGGATCATTTGATAAGCAGAATCAAGCTCTTGGTTTCTAGCCATAAGCATATTATGTAAACTTAGTGTTCGGAATCCAGCCCTGATACGCGCTTGAAGTTCACCAACGGATGTCTTTTTATCTATAAAGTCATCAGCACCAGAATCCATACCTTTAATAACTGAGTTTTGGTCATTTTTAGATGATAGCAACACGAAGAAAATATAGCGTGATAAAAAATTAGACTTGAGCTTGCGACATAGTTCAACGCCACTGATACCAGGCATCATTAAATCACTGATTACAAACTGAATATCTTCACGATCTTTCAATGTCTGTAGCGCATCATCACCGTTGTCAACGGTGATTACCTCATAGCCTTGTTTTTGCAATGCACTACTTATGTAGCATAAAACCGTCTTACTATCATCGACTAGTAATATAGAATTCATTTAAAATCCTGCTTTGACATTTGTGCTCAAAAAACTTTGAAATAAGAAATATAGTCGCTAGGTTTTGAGTTGAGCACTAAAGTACATTACCTTAACTCTGCTAGCTGCTACTTTACTATCACATTAATAACTATAGATAAAAATGTGCAACTGGGCACTAAGATCACTTTTTTAACATGCTTCATTGTCTAGAATGGGCTTAAAGTAACAAAACTAAAAAGATGTAAAATTTCAAACTTATAAACCTAACATTGGCTGTAAATTGGAAGTTAAAACCATCTTATTAAGAAATAATAGTGATAATGACCATTCTATAAAATCAGTTTAGTATAAGGTGCTAATGCATAAAGATGATAAATCTATTCAAAGCCTATAAGATTCTCGATATTATTATTTATATAAAGGCTTGTTTTGAGTGAATGAATCTAAAGAAACGTTAAATATTAGTGAACAGACGACAAAGTCTAACTGGTCAAAACACGATACTCGCTGGACATTAAGTTTATTTGGGACTGCCGTTGGTGCCGGAATCTTATTTTTGCCGATTAATCTTGGTGTAGGTGGATTTTGGCCTCTAGTTTTAATGGCCGCTTTAGCGTTTCCAATGGCATTCTTATCTCATAGGGGACTCAATCGCTTTGTTTTGTCTTCTAGTAATGAAAGTGCCGACTTCACTGATGTAGTAAAGGAACATTTTGGGACAAAGGCCGGCATATTAATCTCTTTATTGTACTTTTTGTCTATTTTCCCAATTTTATTGATCTATGGTGTTGCGATTACTAATACTGTTGATAGCTTTTTAGTTAATCAAGCAGATATGAGCTCAATACCTAGACCGATACTTTCAGGGACACTCGTTTTTAGCTTGATTGCAATTATGATGGCTGGAGAAAAAGTGATGTTACGGGTTTTCGCTCTTATGGTTTACCCACTCGTTCTCGTTTTGGCACTCATCTCTTTATATTTAATTCCACACTGGTCTATACCTAATTTGGCTTTTCCAGAAACAGGAACATTTTTAAAGACGACTTGGCTAGCAATACCCGTAGTGATATTTTCTTTTAGCCATGCTGCTGCCATTTCAAGTTTTGCTAATGTCCAACGCCGACATTACGGTAAACAAGCCCACCAAAAGTCTGAACAAATCCTTCGTTATACCAATATCATGTTGGTTGTATTTGTTCTCTTCTTCGTGTTCTCATGCACGCTTAGCTTGTCTCCAGAGCAGTTATCACAAGCAAAGACTCAAAACTTATCAATTCTTTCATACCTTGCAAATGCTAACGGTCAACCTTTCATTGCCTTACTTGGTCCGCTTGTTGCGTTCGTTGCTATTACCTCTTCTTTCTTAGGCCATTTTTTAGGTGCCCGCGAGAGCCTAAATGGCTTATTAGCCAAACACACTTCGCTCCCTTCATCAGCAATTAGCAAAAGTATCAATGTTTTTCTTTTCCTATCAATTTGGTGCGTCGCAATTATTGATCCGAGTATTTTAAATATGATGGAAGCTTTATCTGGCCCTATTATCGCTATGATTCTATTCATAATGCCTATGATCGCGGTCTTTAAAGTCAAGTCACTACACAAATTTCGATACCATGTCTCAACCATTTTTGTTTTTATTACTGGTATGGTTGCAGTTAGTGCTCTTCTTTTCCAACTTCTAGACTAACTGGACACCCAAGCATTTTTTATTGTGCTTGGGTGCCTCCTGGTTCTTTTAAGAACCGATCACTTAAAATAAGAATATAGTGGTTGACTTACTCTTCCTAAAAACGAGAATAGCAACGTTGTCATAACTTTATGAAGCCGCGCAGCTTCATAATTAAGCTAAAGTCAGTTTAGGCCCATAAATAAAAAATGAATAAATTATGAAAAAAACATGCATTCTTACCTTTTTAATACCACTATTTTTATCAGCATGTAGTAATCATCAAGCTTCCCAGGTTGGTTTGAGAAGTAGCAGCGTGAATACTTACGCTCAAAAAATGAGTAACATGGAATTGTGTGAAGTTCTCTATTACAAACGACCAAGTAATCAATCTAAGGTCTCTGTCGGCGCAGAATTCAATCGACGTGGTTTGCATAAAAGTCTTTGCGACAAAGAATACAACAAACTCTATGTTGAAAGAATAATTGAAAGGCTCATCCCTGTTGAAAAAAAAGCGCCTTTAAGACCCCTTATTGCAATACAACCCGCTAATTAATTCATTAATAACTTCCATATCGCAGGAGATAATTTTGTCATTCCTGCGATTTATGATACTTAGTATCCAAACTGTTATCTAGCGTTTCATCTTCTATCAAGTTAAAACCGTCAAAATAATGTCACTCGTCGAAAAAATAACGAAAACCTCTTATCGATGGTTTTTGTTTTTTGTGTAACCCGTTAGCTTTGTTGTTACCTGTTTAAAGGATTAGTAAGCAGGTCTAAGCCCCAAACTACCCAAAACCGGGGATTCACTTCATACAAGACACGAGGTCACACATGAAAATAACTTTTTACCGACTTTTCACTGCGACGGCTTTGCTTGGATTATCCCATGCAGTCATAGCAAATGATCCTCTTTATCCTGAACAGTGGCATCTCAATAATACTGGACAAACGGCTTTTGCTGATAATCCAGGTGTTGCTGGTAATGATTTAAATACAAAATTAAGTCATGCTATGGGAATTGCGGGTGTTGGTGTTAAAGTTGCCGTTATCGATACTGGCGTTCAAATTGACCACCCTGATTTGGCTTACAATGTCGTAACAGGCAGTCGTAATTTTATCGATGATTCGCAATATCCTGATGATTACCCTGTGGATACTCATGGCCACGGAACCGCGGTTGCTGGTTTAATTAGCGCTGTAGGCAATAATGGTGAAGGTGTGAGAGGAGTGGCATCTCGTTCTTCACTGATTGGCTTTAACTGGTTATCTAACCAAACCTTTGAAGGTTGGCTCATTTCTCATGGCGCAGCCCCATCAACTCAAGATGTAAGAGTTTTCAACCAAAGTTATGGGTTTAGCCCTATTGACCCCATTCCATTTGATGAGAGTGACCCACAATTAAAGCTTGAAATGGATGTACTGAGAGACATCAGTAACAATAATGCTTGGGGGCGAGGAGCCATTTTTGTTAAGTCTGCAGGAAATGGATATCGCTATTTCAATAACGGCCGTTTTTTTGTGCTGCCGGGCAATTTTTTTGCGGGAGGTAATAACGATGGCTTACCGATGCATAATTCTGGACAATCTTATGATAACAGCAATTATTATAACCTTGTGACGAGCGCCTTAAAAGCAGATGGTAAACTCGCTAGCTATTCCTCTGTTGGTAGCAATGTCTGGGTAGCGGCTCCAGCAGGTGAATTTGGACAAGATTTTCCAGCTATGGTCACAACGGATCTCATGGGATGCGATGCGGGTCAAAATACAACCGCTGGTCTTGGCTCGAACGACCTTCATGGTGGCACAGAACAAGACCCAAACTGCAATTATACAAGCACAATGAATGGGACATCATCTGCCGCACCTAATACTTCCGGAGTAATCGCCGCCATCATGTCCACAAACCACGCACTGAGTGCTCGTGATGTCCGTGCTTTGCTTGCAGAAACAGCAAGTATGACAGACAGTACTCATCCTGGCGTTTACCTCCAGTTCACCAATCAGCAAGGAAAACCCGTTCAGTATGAAGCCATCTCTCCATGGCAAACTAACGCTGCTGGTGTCCCTTTCCACACTTTTTATGGTTTTGGGGCAGTCAATCTTGATGCTGCCATGAAAAGAGCTCGCATGACCAACAACGTCTTACCACCACAGATCATAACGCCTTGGATCAGTAAAACATCTAATACGCTGATTCCTGATGCTAGCCTGACGGGTGGTTCATCTTCAATTAATGTGACAGAGGATCTCACCGTAGAGTCTGTTCAGGTTAAACTCACACTAGAACATGCCCGATTACCTGATTTAGCCATAGAATTGATTTCTCCCTCAGGTACCCGTTCCGTTTTGCAAACCCCAAGAAATGGTTTGGTTGCTCAAGCGCTAGATACAAACCTACTCGGATATAAACACCAATTAATGCTGTCGAACCAGTTCTACGGAGAAAATGCCAAGGGTAATTGGACTCTACGGGCAATTGATACTAACGGAGAGGAAATCTTCTCTGTCATCGCCTATTTTAATGCTCAAGCGATCTATCAATTACCTATGAACAATAATACGACCCCCGGTGTACTTAAAGAATGGTCTATGCGCATTTTCGGTCATTAAGGAGCAATTCAATGAAAGCTATTATCTTTTCATTATTAATCGGTTTAAGTTTTGTCATCAATCACGCATTTGCGCAGGCACCTTTGCCACAACAACCTGCGCCTGATTTTTTCATTGCTTCTGATACCATTGAGATTAACGGACAAACATACCGGAAAAAAATCACCTCCCCTAGAAGTCGAGACGTAAATAAGCTGACCTTAAATAGCGGTGATCAAGTCATTAAACATGCTTTGAGCCGAGTTTCTACTGCAACAGGGTTAGTGTTCGTTACAGTGAATAATCCGGTAGATGCAAGAAGCGTAGCAAATGCCTTAAAGCTTGAGTTAGTTTATGCTCATGGCGAATCTGCGGTTTTTAGTGCCGCAGAAGAACAAAACCTACTTACGCTTCATGATCAACTTTTAGCAGACAGTCGTATAAAGGCAGCTAAAGTCGAATTAAATAGCAGTAAATTTGGCGTACAATAATTCGCTAACAGCGAGGTTGGATAGCAAGCAATGCCCCTTTCTTTATTTTGAGGGGCATTTTTACTCTTTATTATCGAACCAAAGCGCAATTTTCATTAGATACAAAATTACTAATAAATTGAACTTCAAGTGTGAACTTTATCTCTCCTTTAAACATCTAGAGCTTCTATCCTTTAGTGCATAAATAAACGAAAACTAGGTGACCTCAAAGTGCCGTTTTCAGCTTATTAGCCTCGCTCTAAATAAGCATATTGATGGTCATCTGTTTTACAAATTAACTAACAATGAACTTTACATCGAGTAACCAACATGCACAAAATGAACCCAGCTCTACTGCTTATCACCACGACTCTGTTCGCTTTTAGTACCTTTGCAAACGAAAATAATGAGGCATACCCTGATAGAGTTGAGAAATTTGGGTGCTCTGGTTTGATCAACAGTTATGATGCACAAGACCACAACTTTGTTCTTTCTTGCCAAGCGGAACATGTTCCTGACTTCCAGACTAAAACTGTACATATCAACAAAAATACCCGGCTAGAAAATATTCAAGAATCCGATTTAGATGGGGCAAATGTCAAAGTTGAAGGTGTTGTCATTGATGGTCAGAACATTGCAAAAATTATTCAATTTGCGACTGAATAGACCCACCTCTAGAGAAGCTTGATTGTTCAGTCGATGCCACTATTCATGTTTTGAAATCGATGTCCTTGGTAAAGGTATCGCCCAAAGCATTGGAATAGTGAGTATAAAAAAGAACGGGGTTAAACTGAGTCCATGCCAAATAGAGTAATCATCGCGAAACAACCAAAATATACTGATTAACAATAAGTATGAAAAACTGCAGCAAAACCCCAAGCACAAAGCAGAAAATCGCTGATAATTTATCGAGATAATTCGATGTAGGTATTTCCCTAACTTACCAGCACAGTAGACAGAAAAATGCCATGTAATAACGAAGCTTACTAGGGCAATAAACCCTGACCAGAGCCCTAAAGTGTAGCGATCAATCACAAAAGATTGACCCGTACGACTCAAAAGCAAATACATTTTTTGCTCAGAGTATGACGCAAGATAAAGAGCATTAGCTGAGGCAATAAAATTGCTGAAATAAGCAATGGCAAAAAAGGTCGTTCGCAAACAATAGGGTTGATAAATTTGTGAACATGTTCGTAGCCAGTATCGTGCATCGACTTTCTTGATACCTTTATGATTTATCGCCCTAGTCTGTGTAACTTTGTTTGTTGAGCTGTTTGTTACCGTGTCACGAGACGTCATATGATGACTTGATTGAGTGTGATAAGTTAACTTTGCGTGGTGATCTGGTTTCATATGATCAATAGGTTTTGTACGACAAACAAGCTTCCCAGGCCGATTATGAAACAATAGCCAGAAAATACCAAAAACCAAAAAAGCCAATAAAATAAATAGCATGATACCTCCATAGGAGAGACTTCCGTATCGCTCTTTAAGAATAGCAGCTATGTTTCTTTACAACTCAGCGGTAAAAGCCATACTAAATCAAGGGCTACCGACAATAGCCTCTACTCCTCCTGTTTTTCCTACGTCATTCCGCTATATTTTGTAAAATTTCACAACGTAATTTTGTTGCGAATTTTATTTAAATACTAGTGATTCAGTTCAACTTCTAATTTTCGCTCTTTATAAATTCAGAGCTTTATACTAAAAGCCCCCTCTAATAACTCATAGCACAATAAAAACACGTTTCACCACCAAACAAAACTTAACATTTTGTTTACACTTACTTGGTGGGTTATTTCAAAATTCATCGCTAAATTGAGTCCGTTAATTAGCAATAACCATTAGCCAGATTCAATATTTCAGCACACTGTTTTGTTTTGGCCATGCTTGATAAAAACCGTGCTACGGCAACAACAGTGAAATTTGAAGTTAGCCTCTGCACCTCTACAAAGCCTTACTACTCGATAGGCTATTGTTTAATGATAAGTAGCTGCAATCTTAAAGATATGCGGCTCTCCAAAGGAGCTTGAGATGAGTATTCAGGCATTACCTATGCATCGATTTATCGGTCATGATGGGAACCTAGTCAGCCAATTACCCAACTGGGCTGATTTGCAAACTTTAGTTGGCTTTTACCGGGACATGGTATTGGCTCGTACTTACGATAATAAAGCAGTTGCGTTGCAACGGACGGGTAAATTAGGCACTTATCCATCACACCTCGGTTCAGAAGCCATTGGAATCGGTGTTGGTCGCGCGATGAAAATGAGCGATGTTTTCATCCCCTACTATCGCGATATGCCAGCCATGTGGTGCCGAGGGATAGGAATGGAAAAGAACTTACAATATTGGGGGGGAGATGAACGTGGCAGTGATTTTTCACCTGAGGACAGCCCTTTCCCAAGTCGTGATCTCCCCCTTTGCGTGCCCATTGCAACGCAGTGTACACATGCTGTTGGCGTTGCCTCTGCGCTTAAAATTCAAGGTAATCATGATGCTGCTTTAGTCATGTGTGGAGATGGTGGTACATCCAAAGGTGATTTCCTTGAATCAATAAACTGTGCAGGCGCTTGGAATATTCCACTCGTTTTCGTCGTAAACAATAACCAATGGGCAATTTCCGTACCACGCGACCTTCAATGTGCCGCAGATTTCTTATCAAAAAAAGCCCATGGCGCTGGTATACCAGGAATTACCGTTGACGGTAATGATGTCGTCGCTGTTTATGATGCTGTTTTCACTTCCTTAGATCGTGCACGCAAAGGGAAAGGTGCCACACTGATTGAGGCCGTTAGCTATCGTTTAAGTGACCATACCACAGCAGATGATGCAACACGTTATCGTGACAATGATGAAGTAGAAACCGCTTGGAAATATGAGCCAGTTAAACGCCTTAAAACTTTTTTAGTCCAGCAAGGGAGATGGGACGAAGCACAAGAAAAAAATTGGGCCGAGCACTGCAAAAAGTTGGTTGAATTCAGCGTAGAGCGTTACTTGAATATGCCTAACCAAGCACCGGAAACAGGCTTTGACTTCCTCTATGAATCCCTTCCTCAAGAGCTCCATGCTCAAAGAGATGAATTAATTAACAAAGCAATGCGTATGCAAGGAGGCAAACATGGCTGAAATCACTTTAGTCGAAGCAGTTAACCTTGCTTTGCACCATGAGATGGAACGTAATCGAGATGTGATTGTACTCGGTGAAGACGTTGGTGATAATGGAGGCGTTTTCCGCGCTACAGTAGGGCTAAAACAAAAATTCGGTTTGCGGCGCGTCATGGATACACCATTAGCAGAAGCTCTCATTGGTGGTGTTGCGGTAGGTATGGCGACACAAGGTCTAAGGCCCGTGGCAGAATTTCAGTTTCAAGGCTTCGTATTTCCCGCGCTTGAACACTTGATGTGTCATGCCGCGAGAATGCGTAATCGAACTCGAGGTCGATTAACCTGTCCGGCTGTATTTCGTGCTCCATTTGGCGGAGGGATTCATGCACCAGAGCATCACTCTGAAAGTGTTGAAGCTCTTTTTGCCCACACTGCAGGCTTCAAAGTGGTTATTCCATCTTCTCCACAACGTGCTTATGGGCTGTTATTGGCCTCCATTCGCAGTAACGATCCTGTAATGTTCTTTGAGCCGAAACGAATTTACCGAACGGTAAAGTCCGAGGTGATTGATAACGGTGAAGCATTACCTCTTGATACATGCTTTACGCTTCGCAAAGGGCGCGATATCACACTGGTAACTTGGGGGGCTTGTGTGGTCGAATCGCTTCAAGCAGCCCAGTCGCTATCAGAGCAAGGCATTGAAGTTGAAGTCATTGACTTAGCCAGTATCAAACCGATTGATATGGCAACTATTCTCAATTCTCTCGAAAAGACAGGACGACTTCTCGTTGTTCATGAAGCCAGCAAAACATGTGGTGTAGGTGCAGAGATCATCGCTCGTACTTCAGAGCATGCAATGTGCCTACTAAAAGCCCCGCCTAAACGCGTTACAGGTATGGACACAATCATGCCTTACTATCGAAATGAAGATTATTACATGATCCAAAAAGAAGACATTACCCTTGCGGCTCGTGAACTCATGGAGAATTGGAAATGAAGACCTTTAACTTACCTGACCTTGGCGAAGGACTGGCAGAATCTGAAATAGTAAAATGGCATATCTCTGTCGGTGATACTGTCGAGCTGGATCAAATTGTACTGACTGTGGAAACCGCTAAGGCAACCGTTGATGTACCAGCCCCCTATAGTGGCACAATTGTGAGTCGTCACGGGGAAGAAGGTGACGTGGTTAATATTGGTGCCCTCCTACTTGAAATCGATGAGTTGGGCGCAACTCAAGCACCTGTAGAGAAAAAACAAACCGCTGACGCAGCAACCGTAGTGGGTAATGTTTCTCAACGTGCACACAGTGTTAATGTTGATGATTTCTGGATTGGTGGCGAGCACAACACTTCCAGTAATGAGTTTATTACTGCTCTTCCTTCTGCGCGCTTACTCGCTAATAAGCTTGGTGTTGATATTAAAGAAGTGAAAGGATCGGGTCCTAATGGCTTGGTTGTTGATGCTGATATTTACGATGAAGCCGGAAAACAGCGTCCAGGTACCGAAGTATTAAAAGGGGCTCGCAGAACGATGGTTTCGACCATGGCGGAGTCACATCACAACGTTGCGTCGGTTACTATCACAGAGGAAGCCCTGCTGGAAAACTGGGAAAAAGGCGAGGATATTAGCATCCGCTTAATTCAAGCCTTGGTTTATGCATGTAAGGAAGAACCCGCAATGAATGCATGGTTCGATGCTGAAACCATGACTCGGTGCGTGCATACAACCGTTAATATTGGCGTAGCCGTCGACAGTCGCCATGGACTTTATGTTCCCGTACTTCGTCATGCCGATGAATATGAGCCAAAAGATGTTCGTCGTTGGCTAGATCAAACGGTTGAAGGGATCCGTGACAGAAAGATTGGTCGTGAACAACTGCAACATGCCACTATTACCTTATCGAACTTTGGCTCTATCGCCGGTATCTATGCGACCCCTGTTGTCACTCCTCCACAAGTTGCGATTGTAGGTGCTGGTCGAATTATCGAAAAAGTCGTGTTGAGAAAAGGGAAAGCGGTCGGTGTAAAAGCAATGCCCCTCTCTGTAACATTTGATCATCGGGCTTGTACGGGTGGTGAAGCCGCTCGATTTACTCGATGTTTAGCTGAGCACTTAAGCAGAGCCAGTGTGGAATAAAGTGGGTTAACTCACTGTTGTAATGCTCAACAAAGAGCCTAACATTTCTGTTAGGCTCTTTTCGTTAAACAGCGTTTAAGTCAAACCGCTTCTAAGCGAAACGACCTAGTCGGTGACCTTTTGTATTAGCTCAGGTACTACCTCAAATAAATCACCAACCAACCCATAGTCTGCAACTTGAAAGATCGGTGCTTCCGGATCGCTATTGATCGCGACAATCACTTTAGACTCTTTCATGCCCGCTAAATGCTGAATCGCTCCAGAAATACCGATTGCAATATAAAGTTGTGGGGCAACAATTTTTCCTGTTTGCCCAACTTGAAGATCATTAGAGACAAAGCCTGCATCAACTGCAGCTCTAGATGCACCAATCGCGGCACCAAGTTTGTCTGCCAATTGCTCGATCATTACAAAGTTGTCTTTACTACCTAGTCCTCTTCCTCCAGAAACAACCACACTGGCAGCAGGTAGATCGGGTCTTTCGGTTTCCATCTTCTGTTGTCCAACAAACTCACTGCATTGCGAAGCAATCACGGTTTCTAACTTAACAACTTTTTCAACCACTGGGCTTGGAGATACGGTCGCTGAATCAAATGCCGTTGAGCGAATTGTCATCAATTTTGTCGCATCATCGGAGCGAACTCTGGCGAGTGCATTACCGGCATAAATAGGCCTTATAACGGTGTCCAAAGACTCTATCGCTGTAACGTCTGAGAGCTGTCCCACATCTAATAATGCCGCCACACGTGGCATCAGGTTTTTCCCAAAGGTAGAGGCAGGTGCTAAAAGATGAGAGTACTCCGATGCCATTTCAGCAATCAATGCTGAAGTATTTTCTGCTAATCTATGCTGGTACACATCAGAATCAATAGATAAGATTTGATCAACGCCTTCGACACACTGCAGTTGCTCTATAACTGATTGACACTGAAATCCGACAACTAAAGCGGTGACAGGTAATGAAGAATCATTGAGAGTAAGATATGAGGCTGCATTAATAACTTTTAACGTATCTGCCGAAAGTGATTGATTATCGTGTTCGACAATAACCAAGGTTGCATTTGGCTTGCTGTGCATAATAATGTTCCTTTTATATCACTTTCGCTTCAGTTTTGAGCTTTTCAATCAGTTCATTGACGTCATTCACCATAATACCTGCTTTACGAGCAGGTGGAGCCATCACTTCCAAAACGTGTTGCGTATTTGAAACGCTGATACCAAACATATCCGGAGTCAAGACTTCCAATGGTTTTTTCTTTGCTTTCATAATGTTGGGTAAAGATGCATAACGTGGTTCATTTAAACGCAAATCAGTACTAATGATAGCGGGTAATGTGAGTTTTAATGTCTCTAAGCCGCCATCGATTTCCCTAGTAACAATCGCCATATCCCCTTCGATTTTGACTTCTGACGCAAACGTTCCTTGTGGACGTTGTGTAAGAGCAGCCAACATTTGCGCCACTTGATTGTTATCAGTGTCGATGGATTGTTTACCAAGCAAGACGAGCTGTGCCTGCTCTTGTTCCATAACACTTTTTAGCAGTTTTGCTACAACTAATGGCTCTGGTGGCATTTCAACGTCAATGTGAATCGCACGATCACTACCTAAAGCAAGCGCCGTTCTTAACTGCTCTTGACAACTCTTATCACCTATTGATACTACGACGACTTCGTCAGCGACACCTGATTCTTTTAATCGAACGGCTTCTTCAACGGCTATTTCACAAAAAGGGTTCATCGTCATTTTGACATTGTTACTCTCTACACCCGAGCCATCAGATTTGACTCTTACTTTAACGTAAGGATCAATGACGCGCTTTATCGCAACTAATATTTTCACATTCCCTCCTAGCCGATCTTAAATCGATTCATGCCCTATGAATTACGTCATATTCTCTACATCTATCATGATGTAATCATTTGAAAGGCGTTGATTAATTACCTTTTAAAAGCAAAAGTGTGACAACGTCACCAAAAATCATTGTCCGCCAATCATGTCGATACTATTTCAGCTTAGTAAAGTTTACGTTTACGTCAACTGCAACTATAGTTTTTTTAATTAGGCTTATAAAAAGATCGAATTTAAGGGAGCAAGTCATGGATAGAGAATGCATGGAGTTTGACGTTATCATTGTAGGTGCCGGCCCTTCGGGTTTAAGCGCAGCTTGCAGATTAGCGCAGTTAAACCAAAACCGTGAATCCCCTCTCTCCATCTGTGTGGTGGATAAAGGTTCAGAGATCGGTGCACATATTGTTTCAGGTGCTATTTTGGAAACAAAAGCGCTGGATGAACTCTTTCCAGACTGGCGGAATATGGGCGCTCCTATTTCAACCTCGGTTCAAAGTGACCAGTTTCTTTATTTAACTAATGAGCTCAATAGTCTTTCTATCCCTTCTTGGCTTACACCAAACCCAATGCATAACAACAGCGATAATTATGTTATCAGCTTAGCCAATTTTTGCCGTTGGCTTGGCCAGCAAGCTGAGTCTTTAGGGGTCGAAGTCTATCCAGGTTTCGCCGCTTCAAGCATAAATTATGATCCATCAGGACGAGTGATCGGAGTCAATACCAGTGATATGGGGCTAGATAAAAGCGGTCACGAAAAACCTAATTTCGAAGCCGGAATTGAATTAAGAGCTCGCTACACCATCTTTGCAGAAGGCTGCCGCGGTCATTTAGGCAAAGAGTTAATACAACAGTTCGATTTAGCAAAAGACAAGCAACCACAACATTATGCTCTCGGATTAAAAGAGGTCTGGGAATTACCAGAAGATCATCACTTTCAGCCTGGTGATGTCCTTCACTCAGCAGGTTGGCCTTTGAGTGAAAGTCACACTACGGGTGGAGGTTTTCTGTATCACTTAGAAAACCGCCAAGTTGCTGTTGGTCTGATTGTAGATTTAAATTACAGTAACCCTTATTTGAGTCCATTCGATGAGTTTCAACGCTTTAAACAACACCCAGCCATCAAGATTCACCTGCAGGGAGCACAACGCATCTCTTATGGCGCAAGAGCCATTGCTAAAGGAGGCTTATCATCGCTACCAAAACAGCAATTTCCCGGTGGCATGTTGGTCGGCTGTGACGCTGGAACGTTAAATGTCGCCAAAATAAAAGGGACTCATACAGCAATGAAATCCGGTTTGCTTGCTGCTGAAGCCATAGTTAAAGCTTGGGATTCATCGAGTGCAACGCCAGATTATCAGTATCTATTTGAGTCATCGTGGCTGTATAAAGAACTGTACGACACTCGTAATTTTGGCGCTAATTTACACAGATTTGGTAGTTTAGCTGGCGGAGCACTTTCCACATTTGAACACAATATCTGGCACTCCTTGTTTCATCGCTCTGTCCCTTGGACTGTTCTAGAGCATACGCTCGATCATCAACAATTAAAATCAAAGCAAAAGTGCCGACCAATTGCTTATCCAAAACCTGATGGAATTATCAGCTTTGACAAACCCTCTTCCGTTTTTCTATCAGGAACACAACATGAAGAGAATCAACCCTGCCATTTACAACTGACTGATCAATCTCTTCCACTTCACCAACACCTAGATGAATTTGATGAACCAAGCCAGCGCTATTGTCCTGCAGGTGTCTATGAAATCATTGCAGTTGATGGTGATAAGGTATTTCAAATAAATGCAGCTAATTGTATTCACTGTAAAACTTGTGACATTAAGGATCCATCACAAAATATCACTTGGAAAGCGCCAGAGGGTGGAGGTGGCCCCAATTACCAAAACATGTAAAAATCTGAGTGTGATTCTGGTCATGAATCACACTTCTTCCTTATGGGCCTCTTAAACTATGACTATGTCATTGAAAGATTAGTTTCACATCGATTCTATTGAATCATGATGGAATAGAATCACCTTAAACATATTGATAACCAAAACTGCCTCCAACAAATGGTGAAATACTCTCAATTAAAGTGTTATAAGATTACTGATTTGATGTAAACTTGTTGATCATATCTGATAAGTTTTTTGTGCTTTCTTTAACGCTCGAGTTCATTCGGTTCGTTGCCGTCATGAGATCATATGATTCATTATATTTAAGGTTTAATATCTGAATATTTTGATTAATTTCACCAGTAACATAAACTTGCTCTTCTATAGCAACTGCAACTTGTTGATTTCTTTCAACAACATCCTGAACTAATTGTTCTAGTGTTTGAATGCTTTCTAAAGCCGTGCTTAAAAGCGTTACGGTCCCTGAAGACATATTATTCCCTTTTTCTAGGGCTGACACCGTTGAACGACTTCCAATTTGAATACTTTCGATCGCTGATTTTATTTCGGTTGTTGATTCTTGAGTTCTTTTGGCTAACGTCCTCACTTCATCAGCAACCACAGCAAAACCTCTACCTTGTTCACCAGCTCTAGCAGCTTCGATCGCTGCATTCAAAGCCAAAAGATTGGTTTGTTCAGCAATATCATTGATTACCTGCACCACTGTACCAATTTGTTCTGTTTGATTATTTAATCGAATAACGACATCAGAAATATCCCCCAACTCCTTCACCAGACCAAGCACAGAACGATTAACTTCTCCGATCACATCACAGCTCTGTGTCATTGTGTTTTGTGCTTTAATTGTCACTTCAGCAGTAGCTTGAGCATTACTGGAGATTTCTGAAGATGAAGCTTGCATTTCATTGACTGCTGTTGCAACTGAGTCTATTTCAATCTTCTGGTCGCTCAAGTTATGGGTAATACGATCACTATTTTCAGCTGCACGGTCTGCATTAATAGTTGTTGCATCACAAGCGTCTTTCACCGAGATACTAATTCTCCCTAGCAACGCATCAGCGTATTGCTTCCGCATTTTTAATGCTAATTCAATCTCAGTTAAATCATTGACTCTACCACAATAGATATATTCCATAAGTGGGTTATTAAAATCTTGCCGACATTGCTTGGTCAATTTTTCGAGTGGTCTTGTCAAAATATAAATTGCCAAAATAGATAATATTGCTGTAACAACAATCCCTAATAACGGCGACTGGCTATTTTGCGTCAATATATAGCTTATAAGTGCGGACATCATGATAAACAGTGCTGAACGCATCCACAAACGAGTTCTTGGCAAAAGCATGCGTAAGGGCTGGGTATTATGCCGTATTTTTGCATACGCTTTTTCCGCACGCTTTACATACATCCGCTTTGGTTTAAACCTAACGGATTGGTATTCAATTGTTTTATCTTTGTATTGTACCGGTGAGGTAAAAGCATCAACCCAATAGTAACCACCATCTTTTCTTTTATTTTTAACTATTCCCATCCAATGTTTACCAGCCTTTAGATGAGTCCACATATCATCAAATGTTCGTGATGGCATATCTGGATGACGTACAATTTTATGAGGCTGTCCTAGCAATTCATCATTATCGAAACCTGCAACTTCATTAAAGTTCGCACTAGCATATTTAATGTAACTGTCTGGATCAGTTATAGAAATCAGGCTATAGCTTGCAGGATAATCGTATTCCTTTTCATTCATAAAAGCACCTTCATAAAATTTGATAAATATTGGAGTTTGATGGGTATATAGTCAGGTAAGGTTTACAAGCCTTTATCAGACCCCAACTAAGAACACCATACCATTAAATGATGGCGTGACAGTTTTTACTCCACAATGAATTGTCACTCACGTATTTGCCTTAATCACATATATTGTTAATGCAGTTAACTTCATATAGCCACCTCAAACCATCACTATGGATTATATATATGGTGCAAGATGATTTTCTTGAAATATGACACTAATCACCCCAAGAGTTGTTGTTTATAGTCACAATAGCTCCATCTAAACAGCACAATATTGTAAAATTACGATGTCCACGAAACCAAAAGGAGTAAGATTAAAACAATAACCTTAGCAACGAATGACATATTAATAGGTTGGGATATCAGTTTTTGAAAAGTGAGAATTATTTTGAATGAAGAATATAAGTTAGACATTAGTCAGATAACGATATTGATCATTGATGACTCCATCACATCAACCATACTTATCAAACAACAGCTAATCACATTAGGGGCAGTAACAAACAACATCACTTGTGTTCATTCTGCATCTGAAGCGTTAGCCGCTGCAAAATCTCGCTTCTACTCGTGCCTCGTTATAGATTATCACCTCCATCCAAATTTCACTGGCATTGAACTGATTAACTTGATGAACCGAGGTAAGATTATCTCCGATACAACCGCTATCTTAATGATTTCTGGAGATGCGAGCCAAGAGACTGTGCTTACCGCATTATCAGGAAGAGTTCGGCATATGCTGACTAAACCTCTTCAAACTAAAGCATTGAAAGCTAAAATACTCATTGGGCTGAAAGAACAAGCCAACCTGACAAATGTTAACGATCAAATCAACAGACTTAGTCGCATAAGTTTTCATGATCTTACAAATATCAAGCAACAGTATCCCAATAGCCTGTGTATCGAGTCGCTACTTATTGACACTCTTATTGATAAAGAGATGTACTCGGAGCTAGAGGCTTTTCTACCTTTATGCTCAGAGCATGCCAGTAAAGTATGTGCAGATGCTTTTCTACTACTCAATAAGGGGCAAATCCAGCAAGCAGCTCTCATATTATCTGGCTTTGTTACTCGCAACCCTCTTTGCCTTAGAGCAATAGATAACCTCACTGGGTTATACGAGTCACTAAACGAACTTAGTATAGCCTTTACTTACGCTTACCGAGCGTTTGAATTAACGCCTAGCAATAGCCAAAGAATGGTCACTGCAAGCAGAATTGCTTCGAAACTTGGTGATTTAAGTAAACTATATGAATTAGGGCATACTTATGCAAAAAAAGTATCGGCTACTGACAGTCAATGGCTAAGTGCAATGTTCAGCTATACCGATATTGTTATTCAGCATTTCAAGTATTTGAACAATATTAAAAGTAGAAAAGAGGTACTTCAAAATTTAAATACAATGTTTTTATTGGTCCATCGGCAACTTCATACCCAGCAGCAAGGTATTCTTGCCGCTTTTAAACAATTGACTCAATGTAGATTACTGTTAGCTAGTAACAAGCCAGAAATAGCCCATAAAAAACTCCTCATAGCTATAAGTCATTTCTATGATAACTTGTTCCAAATGCCTACAGTAATGATTCGATATGCGTTACCTTTACTGGATGACTTTGGTGAAATCAGTGTCAAAAAAAGTTTACTGATTCTGTCCAGTTCAAAAACTTCTACTTACAAATTACCCGCAGAGAAAAAAGAATCGCCCCAAGCTTTTTCTGAGCAATGCTATCCTTTTTCAGTTGAAATAAAATTGCGGTCATTGTGTAATAAACAATACATCAAGGGGAGTCATTCTGAACAAACGACTACTCAGTACTTACAGCATAGTGCTCTCCCTCCAAACTGGAAAAACTGGCTACAAGATTACTTATCTGGGTCATTTTCATCAAAGCTTCCTCCACCATTCACTTTAAGTGACGACACCTGAGGAAAAGTTTGATTGACGACAAAACAATATACTGAGGGAATCAATGTAACACTGAATACTGGTCTGAAGTGTTTATTTTTGCCCATAACTAAAAAGGAGTGCTATCATAATTGATAGCAGGGTCAACATTGTTATGAATCACAAAAACAGAACACTGCATCAGCCAGAACACCTCTTCATGTGTCGCTGGTAACCATTGCTTAAGAATACAACTAATTGTTATAAAACGTCTAGTTAATGGCTATTAACTAACATGGCTTAGAAAATTTAACCGCTTATTTCCTGCGAAACGGAGTGTTCCAGCCATGGGTAGCAAAGAGTTTTCAGAATTACTTAAATTAGTAAAAGACTTAACTCCAAATCAAATCAAATCTCTAATGGATCATGCTAGGCTTTACAGCAGCAGTATCAAAAGGTCAGAGATTAATGGTTTGCTAACCAATGAAGAGATGGAATTACTTCTCTCTATCCCACCGAAGTATCAAAAATAATCGGTCCTTTGCCCCTCAACTTTGAATCTCGCGACGAACTATGCTTACACAAATAAGAATACTGAGCTCTATTAGGATATAAAAAATCATTAACAGAATTAAAGTCGGTATCGGAAGGAGAAGAATATGACTTATCGGCCAGAGATTGATGGTATGAGAGCCATAGCCGTTTTGTTAGTGGTTTTATTTCACACTGATATTACTTTCTTTTCGGGTGGTTATATCGGTGTTGATGTATTTTTTGTGATAAGTGGTTATTTAATCACAACCATTATTTTAAATGATTTGAATTCAAGTAAATTTAGTTTAGCTAACTTCTACGAACGTCGTATTCGTCGTATTCTACCTGTCTTATTAGTCGTAATAGCAGTGACTTATATACTTTCATGGTGGCTATTTTTACCACAAGCACACAAGGAAGTTGGTCAGTTTAGCACCTCCTCTATTCTTTCTGCTTCCAATATACTGTTATATTTAAAAGGGCATAACTACTTTGGCCTTGAAGAACAATCTAATCCTCTCTTCCACACTTGGAGTTTAGGAGTTGAGGAACAATATTACATCTTTATCCCATTACTTTTACTCCTACTTGCACGAGGAAACTGGTTTTGGTATTTGTTCTTTTTTGTAGCAGTATTTTTTTCAAGCTTGATCGCTACTCAAATGCTTAAAGATGATGCAGATTTCGTGTTTTATCTAATTTTTACCAGAGCCTGGGAGCTTGCAGCAGGATCAATAGTTGCTTTGTGCATGGTCCAGAAAAAGATCAAGCCTAACGACACTCTTGCCATAATTGGCTTAATATTTATTCTCTACGCAGCCTTTACGTTCAATGAGTCAAAAGGGGCAGCGGGAACATTGTTGCTGATCCCTGTAATAGGTAGTGCGATGATGATTCTCTTTACAGCTAAAGAGAGCTTGTTCGGCAAAACTTTGAGTTTAAAGCCTGTCGTGTTCATAGGTTTGATGAGTTATAGCCTTTATTTATGGCATATTCCTTTGTTGGTTTTCTATCATTATATTGCAGAGCAAAACTTTCATATTGTTGCCTATATACTCATTCTATTCTTGCTCTCTTATTTCTCTTGGCGTTTTGTTGAAAAACCATTTCGAAGTCGCAGTGTCATTCCCATTCAAACTCTAACGATATTCATTTTATGCCTCTCAGTCCCATTGGTAGGATTAGGTCTTTGGGGGCATAAGAATGGTGGTTTTCCTGAGAGAACTGCTTTTTTTGAAGCTATGAGAGTCAATAATGGTTATGGTTTAGAATGTAATGGCAATAGTGATATAAATGAACAATGCTCTTCTAGTAAAACACCAAAGACTGCAGTACTAGGTAACAGCTATAGTATGGTGCTCGTTAAGCATTTAGATAATGAAAGTTCAACAGGTTTGGTTCAACTCACTCAAGACTCTTGTGCGATTGGTTACATCGATAACATTAAGGATGCAGGCCATATTAAATGTGGAGATTTCTTTACAAAAGCGGTCAATACTATTCTTACAACACCTTCAATAAAACAAGTCGTCATTTCTTCTAACTTCGATAAAGAACTCTCTAATAAAAAGTACGAGCAATCTTTTCGTGAACTCTTACTCGATTTGAGTAAGAAGGAGGTTATTGTTGTTGGACCTACACCATCAGCGCCAGTGCATGTTGGCCAATGCTTATGGAAAGCTAAAATTTTTAACAATAACAACCAAAAATCTTGCGATTTCACGCCAAGCCCTGACTTTCATCAAAATATTATCAGCCTCTCTAAATACTTAGGTCCATTTGAACATGTTACATTCATCGATATAACTCAAGCTATTTGTTTAAATGGAGTTTGTAAGATGTCACTTGGTGAACAGGATGCTATGTATACTGATACAGGCCATCTCTCTTACTCAGGAGCTGCTGCTGTACTCGATTTTCATTTAGCTACTGAGCTTTAGTGGCGAGTACTTTTAACGCATAAAAACCTTACGCAATATGTTCATGGTTTGCTCTCTCCATTGAAGTAACATTCTTGCACGAGGTAACCATATTGGCGAACAAAAAACTGTCTTAGCATGACTAAAAGTCTTAAAACCTTCTTTTGCATGGTAGTGCCCAATACCTGACTCACCGATTCCGCCAAAAGGGGCATCTTCAGCAGCGACATGCAGAAGTGTTTCATTCACCCCGACACCACCACTGTGTGTATTTTTAACAATTGTCTCAAGCAATAATTTATCACTCGATACGATGTATAGTGCTAATGGCTTCGGTTTATTATTGATATATTCGATGACATGTTTAATGTCGGTGTAAGGTTTGAGTGGTAAAATAGGACCAAAAATTTCGTCCTGCATAATCATCATTTCTTCAGACACTTGTGTGACTAAATGAGGGTACAAGCACCTTCCTTGTGTACTTCGACTTTCAACTGTATGGATTTCTGCACCCTTGTTTTGAGCGTCATCCAGTAGAGTTTTAAGACGCTCATATTGTCGCTGATTAATAATATGAGTTAACTCTTGAGTCTGCGTATTTTTTAAATAAAGCTTGCTAAAACGTTTCAAGAATAGGTCGGTAAATTTATTTAATTTATGCTCTGGAACAAAAACGTAATCTGGGGCAACACAAATCTGTCCAGCATTGATACATTTACCTAGAAGAACCGAATCCACTGCTTTTTTTAGATTCGCATCATCAGCGATTATAACTGGAGACTTCCCACCCAACTCCAACGTCGTTGGAGTCAAGTTTTCCGCTGCGGCCTTAGCAACGATACGCCCAACATTGGTTGAGCCAGTAAAAAAAAGGTGACTGAAAGGTAATCGAATAAATGCTTGAGCAACGTCAGCTTCCCCCTCGACGATTTGTACATCATTGCTTAACTGACGACATATATCTATAAGAACTTTATTTGTTTTTGGGGTAAACTCACTCAGTTTTATCATCGCTTTATTACCAGCAGCAATGGCAGTAATAAGCGGAGATAAGCTAAGAAAAGTAGGGAAATTCCATGGTGATATTATACCTACGACCCCTAAAGGCTGATATTCGACGCGAACTTTAGAGGGAGTAAGTAACCAACCTGCATGACGAAAACTTGGCTTACACCAATTTTCCAAATGCTTTAAAGTATAATTAATCTGAGTAACTGCAGGCATTACATCGGCCATCACTGTATCGAAAGCTGAACGATACCCAAAATCGTAACAGGCCGCTTGAATTAAATCTTTCTCACGATTAAGTAACTGGTGTTTTAAAATCGACAGCTTTTCTTTTCGTATTTCAACCTCTAGATAAGGATCAGCATTAAAAGCTCTTTGAAGCAATTCAAACTGCTGTAGCAAGGTTTTGCCGACATCAACTTCAATAATGGCATTCATAGTTTGATCCCTCTCAGTTCATTAGTCTTGCACTTGGTCTTCAGAGCAAACCAAGTATAACTCATAAACACCAAGTTGCTTATCAGTTCCTAATTCGTAAAAATCATGGGGAATGTATTCTTTAAATACTGCTCCAGCACGTTGAGCTATTTTGATACTCGCTGGGTTATTTTCCATACAATGAAATTGCAATGTGTGTATCCTTCCACGTTTTCTGACTAATGGAAGAAACACGTCAAGTACAGAACCAATAACACGGCTGCCTCTCCCACTCTCTGTTAGCCAGTAAGCAATCTCAGCAATACCAGTTTTAGTATCTAGACCTTTTATACCAAAAATGCCAATAAAAACATCATGGCTTATCAATGCAACCCAAAAGACTTCTGGCAAGGGTATTTCTATCCTGTCCTTGATATAAGTGATTGCACTTCTGACTGATTTTACCTTGTTAACCCAAGGTAAATAGAGAGATAAGTTTTCACGAGACGCGTTAACAGCTTTAAGTAAGGCAGGAGCATGGCTTATACATAGAGGCTCTAACCTAAGAGACTGAGAAAGTTGCAAAGGCAAATTTTGTGTATATTCTTTGTACATAAATTCTCCTCATGCCAATTATTATTTTGAACGTCATTAAAGCCTTAATGCTGCTCAATAAGCAATCAAATCAAATATAAATCACAGCTAAAATTGATAAACCCACCCAAAAGCAAACGTTTGCATGATGTAGATCACGTTAAAATTATCCAGTTCGTTTTAGGATTCGATCACTCTTATTAAATACTATATCAACAAGGTTATGACAAAGTTTTCTCTAACTCTTTTAATCGGAACACTTCTTTTGGCAGGATGCCAAGGTAATGCAGAATCAACCAAAGAATCTAATACAATAAAAGTCGCCACATATAACCTCTCTTTTGATCGTGATTCCTTTGAAACTCTCCTTGCTGAGATGCAAATTGAACCAGAAAAACAAAATGAATTGGTTTCCGGCTATTTCAATAATTCAATCAACGTCAATGATAGAAGCATCGCAGAAAAGGTCATTCAAATTAGAAATGTTGCCGCAATTATACAAAAAAACCGCCCTGATGTATTAATGATGGCTGAGTTCAATAATGATGGTGGAGGTCAAGATAAAGCGGCACTTGAAGGATTCCAAAAAAACTACCTTTCTGTTGCTCAAAGTATTAATGGAGCTGGTGAACAAAGTAACCTAGATCCAATCACCTACCCGTATTTCGAATCCTATTCGACAAACACAGGCCTGAACAGTCAACTAGACCTCAATAATGATGGGACTACTGGGCAGCTCCCTGGTGACAGTTGGGGCTTTGGTCAGTACCATGGGCAATATGCTTTTGCATTACTTTCTCGTTATAAAATAGACTCAGATCATACTCGTACTTTCCAAACTTTTAAGTGGAAAGATATGGAAGGAGCAAAAATTCCAACGATCACAGTATGTGACGGGTCAATATCTTTGCCTAAGGATATGTCTTGTGGAGACAATTGGTATACTGACGAAGAGTGGCAGCAGGTTCGTCTCTCCTCTAAAAATCATGTTGATGCTCCCATTATTATCCCAACAAAAAATGGGGATAAAACTATCCACTTGCTAATGTCTCACCCGACTCCTCCAGTGTTTGATTCCGGTAAAAACAAGCTACAAAACGGTGCTGAAGTGGCGTTTTGGCTCCACTATATCAGAGGAGAAAGCTTTTTTTATGACGATAATGGGCTGAAAGGTGGATTAGAAAAGGGAGCAAAATTTGTCATTATGGGCGATCAAAACTTGGATCCACTGGCTGGCGATGGTTTGAGCGAGATAATGCATGACCTGCATAACGATCCTCTTGTTAATCAAACCGTCATGAATGATTCATTGTACCCGACAAGTAACGGCTCTGCTGAGCATGCCGCAAATATCTCTTCCTCACATCCAAAACCAGACAGAATGACATCAACTTTTGGCTTGGGTGTTGACTACACAATTCCTTCAGCAAACCTCAAAGTCATTCAATCAGGTGTTTATTGGCCTGCTTCTTATGAACAAGGTTATCCACTTGTCAATGACCAACGCCTTGGTGAACAAGGAAATGGTAAGAAGGTTTCTTCTGATCACCGCTTAGTCTGGATCACTATTTCAAAGTAATTCTCGACAGTTGCTTTATGCGTAGAAACTTTATGGCTAAGGTTTCTAGACATACGTAAATTAAGCTTCAACACACAAAAAAGCCAATCACTATGGGTGATTGGCTGTGTTAGAAAGGACAAATGTGTCCAGCAACAACGTCAATTTGGCTAGGAGCCTTAAACTAAATAAGGCGGCTTTGTAATTATCATAATTCAAACTAGACATAATGTTGATAAATCTCTGACAATGTGAATGTTTGCACTTAAATAACATGTATGATTTTCAATGTAACATTATTTATGAGAGGCAAACCAGTTGTTATCTTACCAAATTTAAGTGTTACATAACCAGTGAGCTCAGAGTTACATCGTTATTGACAAATAGTGTTATAAGATTTATTCCGTTAAGGATAGAGCGGGTCGTCTCTTGTCTAAAAAATTGTTTAAACAATGAGAGCTTCAATTACAGCCGTGATTCCACAAATAAAGCATAATATCAATGCACCCAACCTAACTTTTTCTTTTGGTAGCTTTTGAGTGGTTTGTATTGCGAACCAATAGCCAAGGGCTGATGCTGGCAATAATGGTAGCGTCAGAATAACGTGTTGAAAATTAAAAAATCCAGCTGGGATTTGGATAATCAATGAGATAATGGAGCTACACACAAAAAACGCAGATAAGTTACCGCGTAACTGATTTGCGTCTTGGTGCTGTAATAACAATGCCATCGGTGGTCCGCCTATCGCTGAGCTCGTTCCAAAAAGCCCCGAGAAAAAGCCTGCAGAGAACATTCTTTTTGGTGTTGGCTCAATCCTGAATGGCAAAACACTAACAATGACAGCAAAAAGTACCAAACAACCAATCCATAAAGTTAAGGCTTGTGTAGATACATAAAACAAGAGGATACCACCAGCAATAGAGCCTGGTACTCGGCCTAATAAAGCCATTTTTAGACCACCGATTTCAATACTACTGCGATGCTTCATACTATTCATTAAAGAGATGAATAACGCCACGAGACATATCGGTGCTGGCACATATTCAGGAGCCCACAGAATCAAGAGTGGCGCGGCCACAATAGCAAGCCCAAAACCAATAGCCGTCTGAACGTAGGAGCCAAGAAAAATCAGTCCCATTGCAAGCAAAGTCATTGAATCAAAATTTATTGACCACATAATTTTCTTTTATTTAAATGATAAAGTAATTAATTATGCCACAAGAATACAAAACGTTCTGTTTTTTCAATCATAAAAGCGGTATCGCTTACACACGTAAATGAGCAACAGTCAATAAAATTAAGACTGCCGAAAATGACAGCCTTAATATATGATTAATGCAAAGTTTTAATACCCATATTGAATAAAGTAAATGCATATATATCAGCATACTTGTCAATAATTTTATGGGTTGGTGTTCCAGCGCCATGGCCCCCATTGGTTTCAATTCTTAATAACGTAGGCAAAAAACCAGACTGTTTAGACTGAAGTTCAGCTGCAAACTTGTATGAATGTGCAGGGACAACACGATCATCATGATCCCCTGTAGTGACTAATGTTGCAGGGTATGAGAGCCCGGTTTGTACATTATGGACTGGCGAGTATTCTCTCAGATACTGGAACATCTCCTCACTCTGTTCCGAAGTACCATAATCATATGCCCATCCAGCCCCGGCTGTAAAAGTATGGTAACGTAACATATCGAGAACCCCAACGGCAGGAAGAGCCACTTGGAAAAGATCAGGTCGCTGAGTCATTACTGCCCCAACTAACAAACCTCCATTAGAAGCTCCACTGATTGCCAATTTGCTTTTCGAGGTATATTTTTCTTCAATTAAAAATTCCGCTGCTGCGATAAAGTCATCAAACACATTTTGTTTTTGCATTTGAGTTCCCGCATCATGCCAATTCTTTCCATATTCTCCTCCTCCACGAATATTAGCCACAGCATATATACCACCAAGTTCCAACCAAGCAGCAACTCTAGATCTAAAACGAGGTGTAATACTAATATTAAAGCCACCATAGCCATAAAGAATAGTTGGCACACTTCCGTCAATCGGTGTGCCTTTTTTATAGGTAATCAACATTGGAATACGCGTCCCATCTTGAGAGGAATAAAACACCTGTTTTGATTCATATTGATCAGAATCGAACGGTATGTTTGGACGACTATACAACTCACTTTCTCCCGTTAATACATTAAAGCGATAAGTCGTTTTTGGTGTTTTATAGTTAGAAAAGGAGTAGTAAACTTCTGTCTGGTTTTCTTTCCCACTGAACCCCGTCACACTACCTAAACCTGGCAAGGTGATATCACGTATAAACTGCCCTTCCATATCATATTGTTTTACTCTAGACATGGCATCTACCATATAACGGGCAAATAAATATCCACCAGCTTTGGAGATATTCAATACATGATCTGTTTCTGGGATAACATTTTGCCAGTTTTCTGGTTGAGGTGTTTCAAGGTCGACTTTAACTACACGCTTGTTAGGCGCGTTTAAGTTTGTCACGAAATATGCAATACCATTATCGACTTGCAATAGTTCAGTATCTGAGTCAGTGTTATTTACAATGGGCTTTATAGCGCTATCGGAATTAAAAATGTCCTTAAAAAGCAACTTATTACCTGATGTTGATGTACTCGCACTAATAAAAAGATAATGTTGATCACTGGATATTTCTCCAGAAACATAACGATGCTTTTCCTCATCTGAGCCACCGAAAATTAACCTATCTTTATCTTGGCTTACTCCAATTTTATGGAAATAAAGCTTATGTTGATCAGTTTTGTCAGACATTTCACTTCCGCTAGGCTTATCGTAACTGGAGTAAAAAAAGCCTTCATTTCCAAGCCAACTTATTTCACTAAACTTAATATCCTGAAGTGTCTCATCAATAACACGTTTCGTTTTTGCATCTAAAGTAATAATTTTACGCCAATCACTGCCTCCCTCAGATATGCTATAAGCGACTCGAGATCCATCTTGAGAGAAACTAACATCTGATAATGACGTAGTTCCATCCTCACTAAAAGTGTTGGGATCAATAAACACCTCCGGTGCTTGTCCTTCTAACTGCCGATAAAGCACACTCTGATTCTGCAGACCATCGTTTTTATAGAAGTATTGATAATCTCCCTCTTGGAAAGGACGCCCTAATTTTTCATAACTCATCAGAGCTGTTAATCTATCTTTAATATACTCCCTATAACTTATCTGATTTAGGTACTCGAACGTCACTACATTTTGTGCACTCACCCATTCAGCAGTTTCTGTACTGCGATCATTTTCAAGCCAACGATACGGGTCTTGTACCTGATGACCAAAATATTCATCGACAACAGCACCTTTTTTGGTTTCAGGGTAGTTCAATTGCTGGGTAGGGTTAATCTCTACAACTTTACCTTTCCCAAATAAAGAAGCTTGGTATGCCACTGCATCATATGGCGTACTCAACATTCCAATCATACTAGCCAATATTAAGACATTGTTATTCATAAATATCCTTTTCATAATAGATTAATTAGCTTTTATAACGATAACTGTGCGTAACTTGTTCAGGCTATAGATATGGATGCGCTACAGAAAGGATTTAATATGAACGAGAAAACATCTTCTCCTTCTGGTTTTCATACTAAATCGTAAACCAATCATAGGGACTAACATCCAAGCCTGGATAAAGTTGAGCTCCAATAACAAACTGATTCGAAGGCTCTTGAACATAACGCTACTGAGACAAACACAATGTTATTTAGAGTTGTTATCTTCATAAACGACGCTTAATGAAGTAAATAATCACTCAACACATAAGCAACTCAACTCATACATTAGAATGTGAAAATGATGAGTTCAACTTGTGATGAAGTTTATTTGGGTTAGCTCACTTAACATCTCGACCTTCATAAAATATACGGATTTATTTGACCTGTAGTTGGAAGATGGCGTTTAAAAAACGCCGATGCTTATAAAGTAAAATGCAAGTCTTAGAAGAGAAGAATGCCTGTATTTTTCCTAGTTTTGATATGTAAGCGAATAACAGATTTATTGATTAAACGCCACAGGTTTCAAGTCAATCACTCCACTTTCTGTCTGCTCATCTTTTTCGTCTGTAGATATCGTATAACTCAAGCCTGTGAGAGTCTCTGATTCACGGATTCGAAACTTAGAAAAACCCATTCCTTCATTTTGTATGTAAAAAGGAGACCCTGATGACTGATAATGACACTGTTCTTGTTTTTCACCACACAGTGGCCTAATTTGAATCAATGAAGGTTTATCCTTGAATGGATAACTTTTTAAATAAGTAAAATTAATAACATTCCAATCATTTTTAGTTTTACTTTCAGGTATATGCAATGATACTGAAGTTATATCAGACGGCCCTAATTTCATCGGCTTAATATCGAAGTACTGCTTACATAAATCATTATTGAAAGGAATAAATCTCATTTCATATTTTTCATGCTTAGCCTGATTCTCTTGGCATATCGCAGCATTTAAGAACTGGGTAGAACTTATTAGTTTCCCATCTCTATCTTGAATTTTGACCTTTAAGTCAACTGTCTCTTTGTTAGCACTTAACAGCTCAACAATAATGTCTCGATGAATTTCTTTACCATCTTGTAGATAAGATAATAATACCGAACTACCATCGATAGGTGCAGTTGTAGATAGGAACCTGTCCGATGGTTCAAATCTTACGTCAGTTTTAAAAGACCAAGCAGTTGCATTGGTAAAGCCAGTAACAAGGGTTGAGAGCAAGATATATTTTTTTATCATTATTGGTTTCCTTATTGATTAACGTATTATTTTCAACACTCTAAGACACGAACTAAAAAGAAAAGTTTCCACCTTTCGAAAAGTTTCAATATAAGTGTCATATTATTCAATAAAAAACCTTTATCTACATGTGAATTTTACTTGTTTTTTAAAGCTTACTCAGATTTATGTAACCGTGAAGTAGCATAAAAGCAGGCCAAACCAATAAAAGGACTTTAAAGCCTTCGGTTTTTGATTAATATCATTATTTAACGGCTTCATGAGCTTAACCAAACACTAAATAATATCAATATAATGTTTTTCAAAAATTAAAAAACGTAATCAATAAAAGGCTATATAATGATTAAGCAGATGTTTAAACAACCCAAAAGCTTCTCACAAGATTTGACTAACTGGAATATTAGTCATTTTACGAAATATGATGACTTTGCTGCGAATAGAAGATTATATAAGCATCAACAACCGCTATTTAAATTTCTCTGATCCTAAGCTTAAAAACTTCAGTGATCTATTACACCACTGAAGTTTTTATCTAACACAGACTTTATTATCGCAAAATAAGCTCACTCATTTTAACGATACCGCCTATAGCCATTTTATCTAAAGCCGATTGAATATACAGAATACGAATTGGGTTTTCATTATCTGCAAAACGTATTGCCAGTTTATTTATCGATGCTTGCTCCGATTGTTCGATGACCAAATACAAACTATCAGCCACCACCAGCTTTAAACGATTTTTCTCATGTTGTACAACAACTTGATCTTTAGAAAAGTTCGAAAGATCGATAACAGACATATGGCTGTTATCTTTAATAAAGACTTGTTGATATTTACCAAATAAGCTGTTGATATCGTAACTATTCCTATTACCAGACGTTGAGAGAACCAAGGTGTCAACACCGAGGAGTTTTACACTTTGCAATTGCTGTCCTTGCATTGATTTTGCAACCAAAGTGAAAACATTATCCGCTTTAAATACATCTTCAAAAAGGCCAAGAGAAACATAGCCTTTTTCATAGTCAGAACGTATTAATTGTTGAGTTTTTGGTATGTAAAACAACTCTTCTTGTTGATTCACATCCACAGAGCCGATCCACATTACTTGCTCTTTACTATCGAGGTTAATTAACCGACCGGTAGCAGTTACTAGCCAAAGAGGTTCACTTTCACCAACCTCAATAACCGCATCACTTTGGTAAGCATTCAATAAGCCTGACACACTTGCACCATTTTCTTGTAGCCAACGGTCTTTTATCGATACTAACCTAGGGGGTAACTCAACTTGAAGTGAAAACACTAGTCCCGAACGTGTTTCTATTCTATAACCGTCATGAGCATGATAAAAGTTCTGTAGTGGCTCCCCAACTAAATCGATAACTTGTGGTTGTGTAATTAAACCATCAGTAATAAAACGTAGATCAGAAGTAAAGTTGTACATTTGATCAATAGTCAGTGTTGCCTGACTATATGCCACTCCAGTTGATGGTTCGAACAACCAAACTGAATGTCGATTTTTCTTACCGACTAGGATCAATGGCTGAGAATCTTCACTATTTTCCAGAAGAACAAATTGCTCATCCTCAGGAAGATACCACACGGTAATAGGGTTACGCTCATAATCCGTCAACCCCATCAACATTATTGGTGTCTTAGTCCCTAAAAATTTCTGACGCAACGTTATCTGCCAGTCACTTTGGTTCATCTCGAACCATCGCCGACTTAAACCAAGCAGCTGAAATTGCCCGTGTTGATCAATCATCCCCATTTCGCCTGATGCTTTAGTAAGATAGATATGCTGATGAGCACTTATTTGATCATTTTCATTTAATATAACTGTTTTGATACCGTTTTTATTCAAAAGATACAATAGATGCTTTTCTTTATTATAAAAATAGTGTGTACCATTATCACTTAATAACAGTTGTAAATTAGGTTCTGGATGATCTAAGTAAACCTTAAGTAATGAACTTTCATTGAGCACACTCCATACCGGAGTCTCTCCTTCCGAACCAATTTCTATAGCATCTGAAATTATTGGAGAAAGGCTTTGTATCGAACTAGACCAATGACTATCTTGTTCTCGAACTTGTAATGTACGAGAAACGAGGTTTCTATGCTGTCCCAGCGAAGCCATATTGACCGCTTGGTAAAGGTCTCTATCACCATGTATATCGGTGAGCATCAGTCCCTCTGAAGTTAGACGATACAAATATTTAATCACAGATTGATCAGGCATATGATAGGTTGCAGAAACTAAAACAATGTCAGCTTCAACCCAAGCATCAAAGATTGTCGAAATTGCTTGAATTTTTGGTTGGTGGAGCTGATAAGACTCTTGCTCAAGACCAGTTGCTGTATCAACCTTCCATAAGTGACCATAATGTTGGTTAAAAAACAGTGCACTATCGGCTTGAACACTAAGTAATTTCGCTTCTTGAGATAACTCAACACTTACTTCACGATTAGCAATGATTCGATCCTGCTGAACGTCATAATAAGCACGCCCTAATGGCTGCCCCTTTTCTAGATAATTATCAATAGTCACATAATCACCAAATAGTTGATGATCCTGTGCTAGTTGCTTTAAATGATGCAATACATCTTGACTCGTCGTTTGTTGAGTTGCATCAGTTTCTGTCAGAGATAAAGTCGAAGGCGTAGCTTGCCATACATCGCCATTCGGCATAAACAGAGTAATAATCGAATGTTCAAGTTCATTGACTCGGATCTTAACAGAGCCAACCTCTAATATACCGTCATGCAATACTGGACGATGCTGTTGCATTTCACGAGCATCAATCAACCACTCGACTTTTTGTCCATTCTCCTCTATTAATGAATAATGACCATAATCTTGAACCAATAAGGTTTGTTTTCCTTGCTCTGCACTTAAACGATAATTCAGTTTGCGTAAGTTAAAACCATTAATTTTCGGCGTAATTACAATGCGATCTTGTCGACCGAGTTTAATATCCACAGTATGATCAACAAATTCCTCTCTCATACTTCGAATCAAATATTCAGAGGGAAAAACGTAAAAGTCAAAATCAAAATCAAGTTTTGCTTCCAGCTTTCTAAGTACATCAAAGCCAGCATCATTCCTCGTCGTGGCGCCAGGTAGTATTTCATAATCATAATCGACATAAGATAACCCTGTAGCTGGTAACATAAGCATAGTATTTTCATCCATATTTGGTGAACTCAAACTGCTATAGCCCAAGCGCTGACGGATAGGTAATGCCTTACTTTTATCTTTCAATGCTTTTGGTAAATCACCAGCCCAAAAGAAATAATTTAATCGTCCAGAACCGGTACTGCCGTCCCGTGATGAATAAAGGAATTGACTACCTAATTCAATCTCACCACGCGAGAAATCAATCCGATTAACAACGGCACCTGGCAACGGAACCAGAAGATTACTCTTAGGATCATAGCGATAACCTCCATCACGATAAGCAATATCGACTTGCTGAAAATAGTGACCAACTTGTTGAGCATCCAGTGCAATTTTACCGAATGCATCCGCTAAAGCAGTAAACCCAACAGCCAACCCACCAACTAAAACACCGGCTTCACCTAATACTAATGCGGTAGTTGATGCCCCAATAGTGCCTGCCACCATCGCACTACCACCAAGGGCCATTCCAATTGAATTCATTCCTAGTTGCATGCCAAAAACAGAAGCTTGCTGAACATTTTTCGCATGTGCTAATTCATAAGAATTCAAACTAACATTAAGGGCACCAAAAATAAGCCCAACACCTTGATTGGCCAGCCCAAAAGTACTGTTCATTGTTATGTTGACCAGCTCAGCATCTGTCGATAACGCCACCCTAAACAGATTCACGACATGTGATACATCCATAGCCACACCATGCACAATTTGTGTGGCCATCACATAACTGTGTACTTTTAATGCACGTAACAATGAATCGTTATGCTCTACAGCCAATTGAGCCCTTTGCTCATTTTGATACCAAGTAATCACAGACTGGACAGCAAATGCAGCATTAAGTCCATCTATTCCTTGTACATCTTCAAATTCAAACGACTGAATTTTTTGCCCACTCTGCATATCATAGCGGCTCTTCATTGAAGAATATTGATCATTAAGATACTGGTTCACAACAACGAGATCACGGCCAAGTATCTCCACTCTTTTTTGCTGTTCACCGATTGGATCAACAAAAGAAATAGAGGAATATCCAGGGTTAGATTCTTCAATACTACCGATGACAGGTAACCAATCTACGGGAATATTATATTGTAGCTTTGCTTTAGAGATCGCCAACGATAATGTCTTGGCATGCTCAAATGCTTCGAGCTTAGTTAGGCTCATTTTTAAAGCCAAATCTTGTTCTAATTGCTCATCTGCACTATCTAATACAATGACTGATTCATCATCATCAAGTGTGATAATCGAAGCTGCATCTTCATCAATAGTAACAATAGACCTGTCATCATCAAAGCTAATGAACGGTGAGCCATCACTCACAGGGCTTAATGGCTCTTCTGAAGTTAAACTAAATACTTGCTGACCAGGTAGCACCTCAACGAGTGCCATTTGTGCAGTATCAATTTGAACTAATTTAAACTCTGGTTTTGCTCGAGTACCAAATGCAAGATAATGCTCCGCCATACCATTAAGTACAAAGTGAGCTTCAAGCCCTTTTTTGAGTGCTTGCAAGTTAGGAAATTCAACTAGAGAAAAATTAGGATCGTAAAAATAAAAGCGTTTTTGTCCCATGTCATTGATCGCTGATATTCCCACGGAGTGTGTGGATGTGTTTAAGGCAAAGGATGCCTGACCTTTACTTGATAGCTCTTGTTCTAAAATGGATATCACACCATTGATATCCATTTGCCCTAAATCATTACTACTTTCTCTAGCACCATCACTGGAATGAAGGTTATTTAAAGCATCAAGAAAAAACTGACTTTCAATATCTTGGGGGTTAGCCGCACCAATAAAAAGCTTATTAGAAAATTGCCCAACGGCTTCTTTTCCTTGAGATATAGCCACAGACATCGCTCGGACTAAAGGGTAGCAACGACCACTCCCATCTCCCATAAGTTTTACAACAAAATCTTGTGGTATACTTGCAACAATACGACCACCTAATTTCGTCGCTTCTTGGTTAAATTTAGCAGTTAATTCAAGTGTTTTCGTAATCTTTATTTTATCAATTTGATTATTGATAATGCGCACTAACGCACCTTTCTGCTCTGCGTCTAACTCATCACTACTAAGGAGTAATAATTGTTTTTGTGACAAGGTCATTGAAGCATCTAAATTAGGTAATTCAATATTCTGATAATGCTCGTATCCATGATCAAAATGAGCCCGTTGACTTCCAGTGAACCTCTGATAAGCCTGCTCCTTAGCAATAAAACGTTGGTGAATTTGCTCTTTATCAAAATTCCCCGTTCTAAGACTTTCATCTGTAATAATCAACGATCCAAGACCAGACTCTGCTTTTTGTTGTACGTTGAGCCACATTTGGTCTAATCCACGAGACAAATTAATCAAGCCCTGTGCATTATTATCAAGCTCTAGCAAACTTGAGCGTAAACGAGAAAGCTGTTGTTTGATTTCTGACTTATTTGGATGTCCGGGTAGTTTCAGCTTGGCCAATAAAACCAACCTTTGGCGTGCTAAAGTTTTTCTTTGCATAGCGACTTTTTGGGTCAGACTCGATCTTAGTTGATTCCACCGTGCCAAGCTAGAGTGCTGCTCTAAGACTTTAGCTTCTAATGAGTTATAAGGAAGATCTTCAATACCAGTCGTATTAATGCCAAAGCGCTCGGCCAAATTCAGCAGTTGTTTCTGCACTCCGATACGCCCTTGTTCAAATAAAGTATCTAGACTTTGCCCAACGGGTGCAAATGGAATTGCCGTTGTAGACCCTGTACGACGAACCTCCAAGTCACTAAAAGCATTAAATGATTGTTTTTGAACGATACTTTGCCAACCTTGTTCATTAAACATGAAAAAAGTTGCATCCAATCCTGAAGTAAATTTAATTTCTTCACCAATTCGATAACCAGATGTAAGATCGCGCAAAGCAACAACATTGTCATAAAGTGCGTAAGCATGTGGGCGCTTGTCGAAAAAAATACGGTAATATTCAGAATTTCGGTCGGTGACGACCAAAGTACCACCATTACTTGATGCCGCAACAACAATTTGGCCAATACGAGCACTTTTTTTTACGTCAATATAAGAAGGTAAATTATCCAACAAAGGAGGTAACAAAACTTTCAATTTGTTACTTGAAGAAATTTCCTCTCTTTCAAAACTCAGCTGATAACCATCTTCTCCTTTATTGAAGGATGGTCTACCTTTTGTTCGTCCATTCTTAATAAGTAATGGCGTCACATCAAGAGTGTATTCTTTCAAAAATTTTTGTGGATCAAAAATAAAATCCCTTACCGCACTTTGTGAGTTTGTCAATTGAGATTTATGATCAAAAGATGGATCGATTAAAGGAATCCTTTGTGAATCGTAACCGTGCTGACTTAACATTTCTGGTAAAAGAATGGCCAGAGACTCGTTAGAGAACAAGTTTTCCAGAATAGTATTCGCAGCAACAACTGCTCTAGCTCCTCCATGACTCGAAAAAGTGAACCGAGAACTCTCAGAATAATTACGTCCTTTGGCTAACGAAATCATCCCTAAAGGCTCGTGATCAACCCATGCCTGTGGAGGAATATATTTATCCAAAAATTGAATAACTTTCTGTGCATTACTTTTATTCGCATCATCTAAGTATAATACTGCTTGATCGGTTAAAGTAGGAAACCGATTAGGGGCCATAATTTTAGCTTGTTGAACAATATCAGCCACTTCACCTGAATAAAGCTTAGTAAATGCATTGATAACCTCAGGCAAGTATTCTTTTGTGAAATTCAATGTTAAACGGGAACTAAGTAAAGAATCATTATCATCTAATTCATGAAAAAAGCTTTCAGGAACAAAACGAGCAGCATCAGCATTATGAATAAAATAGCCTCTAGGTACTTCGGTTATTGGCCTTTCATGATAACCTTGAATATTAATCCTCAAAAAAGGATCTTCCAAGTAAGCTGCTGTCAGCAAATTAAAAAATCGAGAACTTTCTTCATCTGTTAAAGGTTGTAAGTTCACTGGTTTGTCAGCAGAATATTGGTCATAAAAAGCTTGATGGATATTCAATTTTAGCAAAATATAATCTTGTCGTGCTTGAATAGTCCAAGCTCCTTCTTTTTGAAGAACATCCTTGATATTCGCAATCAAAGCACTATTTTCAGGGCTGCGCTTAATTGAGTCTCTTACTTTCCGCAATCCCGCTAAGAATGCTTCAAATCCTAATTCAAATTTCTTTTCCTCAACCATCGAAATTTTAGGACTTTCAATTACGGAAGAAGGAATTTCATTGCTATCTCCAGCATAGCTATAATAAGGAGATAAAAAAACTGATGCCAATGCTGTAGATAAGATCTTTTTTTTCATAATTTACATTTATAAAATCAAAATGGATATATATAACTAACAAATGAAACACTATAACTCAAACTTTTATTTAATTTTTAAGTGATTTTTATGAAGAAAAAGAGTTTTTTATAATAAAGGTTATAGAAACTAATTTAGAAAAAAATTAATTAGAAAATTAGTTTTCATTATCTTTTTTAATATTATATTTAAAAATATAAGCATTCTTTGCCTTGGTTTTATTTTTAGAAAAATAAATAAAAACAAACAAACCAAGGCACAATGAATTAATTATTAACAATTTGATATTATTTCTACTTAATCTATCATTGATTTAACTATAAGTAGTTTATTAGAAGATAAAGTAATAATAATATTTATTGCCAGAAAATAGATTTTATCTTTTCTCTAAAGTCAATCTTCCAATAACCTTGATCTTCCTTAAGGACAACAACTTCATAACTTGTAATATCATTGGTTACATTCTCAACTGTGACAAGTTTTTTATCTTGATAATCGATTTCACTAATCACTTTAGAATCCGTTATGCGTATTTTATTTGATCCTTGAAATCTCTGAATTAAAGAAAGTATTTTGTTCATAAAATCAATGTCATCCATTAATTCTATATCTGAAATAGTAACATCCTTGCCCAAAGCAGCATCTTTAAGAAACTCCACTGTTTCATTATTATCCTCTATTCCTAGTATTATAAAGTTTTTTAAGTCTGTAATTGTTTCACTATGAAAGAAAATAGCTGCCTGATCAAAACCAACTTTTCTAATAAAATCATAATACTGTGCCACAAATTCACTTGCATTTTGAGATATAGAGATCCTCCCTTCGATTCGGATATTAACGCTCTCTATTAATGTTAGCGTCGAAGTATACGGCGTAAAAGCTATATATTTGTCTGCATTCCACTTTTCATAAAGTGTAGGTTCTTCATCAAAGCAGTGTTCATTGTTGATTTCTAGTTGGCTTCTAAACCCTACTGTTCTATTATGTTTTTTGTTGCCATCCGGTGAATTAACATAAGAATAAACTAATAATCCAGATTGTGACCTAGGACCTTGCTCTAAGTCTTGATCATGAATGACTTCCATGCAAACTCTTTGAATACTATCTAAAACATTAGGAAGTCTTGCTGTCGCTTCTGCTCTATTTAATAAGTAGTCTTCAGATAAATCAAAATAATCAAACTTAGGAGCCTGATATAAATTAGGCTCCTGTATCATTGCGGGTAAAAGACTTTTTACATCTGGTTTAATGTTTATTGTGGTTCCAAATGTTGGTATTGATGCTACAATTAATAATGATGTTGCGAGTGATTTATAATTCATATATTCCTCCTGTATTTGCAAAGTGGAATATCTTTTATTACTCTTTGCATTTCAAGAAAAACAATATAAAAATAAACATTAAAGCTTGAAGTGTGATAAAAATCAAATATAGTAAATAATTTAAAAACAGAAATAATATTAAAGCTTAAATTTAAAAAAATTAATTTCATCTATAATTATTTATGAATTTTAATGAGGCAAACTTAACCAACCTAAGTCATATTTATTGGTAATACCAGACAAATATCAAAAATTCAGTTTGAAGTAACTCGCATTTAATGTTCTTATTTATAAAACAGATCTTAAATAAGGGTAAATCTTGAAGCTACATACCTATACCATATTTCTAAGCATTAATATTTTTAACATAAGTGCTGTCCACGCAAATGATAGCTTTTCAGTTTCTAATATTCTTGACCATGAGCAAGTTCGTCAATTTTCCCTCGGAGATACAGATGGTGATGGACGTGATGAAATCATTTTTCTAACGGAGGATGGACAAGTTAAAATCGCCAAAAACTTTACTCACTCCAATTCATTGAGTACCTTAGCTGGAACAATATGGACATTATCACCTCAATGGAAACTTGAATTTCAACAAATATCCTATCAAGGTTCGGGTATCAATGTGAAATTTATGCAAGTTTATGATGGGAATGTAATTAGAACGGGATCAGGTATCGCTAGCGTGAAAGGTGGTAAAATTGAAGTTGATATTAATGGTTACAGCAATAACCCTGCAATTAATATTAACTACTTTTCTACTGAAAATAATACGATGGAAGGCACTTACAAAGATATCGGTTACTCACGTTCAAGAAGCTTCCGCTTTTCTGGACATATAAACTAATTACCTATAATTTACTCGCCTAATTGACTATTGGGCGATTCACTTCATTCTTTTGTGCTAAGCTTTCTATGTGAGTCAAAAAGTCACCCGTATTAAAATTTTGCAATTATGTTAGCAGGCATATCCCTTTTTAAAACCCACTATCAAGCAGATTAATGAAGGTCCATTCAAGTTGTAAAGTGAGCTTGCTGCTAGCTACACTCTTTTCTCGGCACAACATAGCCTTGACGGCGAAGAAGTATATTGACTCGCTTCATTCAATAAGCAGGAGAAACTCACGCTTATATACTTCCAATAGTTATCTGGCATCTGTTGCCCACCATTCATCAAGCTCTGGGGAAGTGGATATAGCAATCAAAAATTAATTCCATTGATAGCTATAATTTATTCACAAACAGAATGATAGACTGTATATTATAACAACTTATCTATCCAACAATTGTTAATTTTGTTGTTTTATTTGGAATATATTGTTAAATGCGTTTGATGTGTTTTTTTGGTTTACTGTTTCTATTATCTTTTTCTAGTCGAGCAGATGTTTATGACTTAAGTCAATTAGAAAAGCTTAATGAAATTTGTCACGATGGTTCATTCACTATACGAAACAATATTTACTCTTGCTCTGGTAAAATTGACCTACCTTTCAATGCTAGAGTTATAAGTCGAACTTCCAATCAAGCAATGACACTCGTATCCTCAGGACACTTCACTCTACATGGCAACAACACAATTGGTAGTGATATAAACCCCATCAATATCAAAACGGCTGGCTCTGAACTAAAGATTAATAATACCGTTAACGTTACTCGAATATATGGTGATATTGAATCGCATGCTGACCTCTCGTTGAAGAATACTGCTGTCTGGGGAGACATTCGCAGCAATGGAGGCAGTATAGAAATCACAGGTAACGAAAATTACATTCTGGGTAATATCTACGCATTTCATAAATTGGACTTAAACCAAGCTCAAGTTGATGGTGACATTTTTACTGGATCATCGACTTCTGCTCCCTCGCGCGCATCTTTATATGCCAAAAGTAGTGTCATCAACGGAGATGTAAAAAGTAATGGCGGTATTCGTGTAAAAGATACCGATGTTTGCGGAAACATTACCTCTACTGGACATTATATATTTAGTGAAGGTAATCAGAACCATATTGTTGGTTCATTAAAGTCATTTGGTGATGTCAATATAGTTAACACGATAATTTATGGGAAAGACATTACCACTAGTAATCTTAATGCATACAAAGTGACAATTGATAAAGCCTCTCGGGTTTATTCACCACATTTAGCTGTAAGGTCATTCTTACGTCCATCAATTGAAAATGTACTTATATGCGGTAAAATAGATTCCGTCGAGCCGACTGTTATCACTACGCAAAATTTCTGTGGTTATCAAGAGCCTGAATGTCGATATAGTAACCAATTATCGACTATGTGCCCACTGACTGAAGCTCCTCCATCATGCGAGATCATTCCTCCCTTAGAAAAAGATTTTGACTTGATGGTAACTCCTTCAAATCAAATGACCTTAATGTGCGGTGAGACATTGCCGAAGTTCAATATTATCACGACAAATTTAGGACAAGCAGTCAGCACTCAAGTAAACATTTCTCTTTCTCATCCTTCGTTATTCTCTCTACAAATGCTAGAAGGTAAATCACAATTATCACCTAATACTTATATATCAACAAACGATGGGCGCTTAACTCTTAAAGTTGTACCTAAAGATATCGAACATATTAATTTTGATGAACGCTACACTTTAACCTTCAGCCTTGATGTTGATGCAACTAAAACACAAACAGTCCAGTTTATGTTTACTCCATATCAATTTGAAGCTTACTCCAGCTCTTCTAACCATGGCATCAACTCTATAAACGTCATTGCAGGCAAACAACAAAATATTCACACACGTTTACTAGCCTGCACCAGCAATAATAAAGCCATCATTGCCACAAATTACAATGGTAAGCCAAATATAAAGCACTCAATAATTAAACCATACAATGGTAACGATGGAGATTTTTTTTATACATCTGAGTTTAAAAGTGGCATTTCAAGCAACAACTTACTAATCCAAGAGTCCGGTCTATTTGGCGTAAAAATGAGTGATACTTTTAAATGCACTGGATTTAAAGCGTGCCCGGAAAATGGGCAAGTTGAGATCGAAGGTTACTTTGAAGTCAAATCACGCCCATGGACTTTAGCTATTTGTCCCAACTCCCACCCTCTCGAGTCAGGTACATCGACTAGTGGGGCTGGCTTCATTGCGGCTGGTGAACAATTTTCACTGTCCATAAAACCGGTTATTTGGCAAAAAGGCGGCCACTTAACACAGGAAGTAAACACCGCTTCCTTATGCGATATTCCCATTACTCATAACTTTATGTTGGATGATGCGCCAATGACTAACCTTGTATTGACTAGTGAACAAACTACCCCAGTCAGAACCGCAAACCAAACTAAAACGCTACTTGAAAGCCTAGATTCATTAAGAAAAACACATACCCAGCATAAAAAAAGTGAATATCACTTCAAACATCTATATTGGTCTGAAGTAGGAAGTCTGAAAGTCAAAATTAACTTGGATAGGCGCTATTTAGGGATGTACGTAAATCAGGGCTATCGAGATATTGGTCGTTTTTATCCAAAGTACTTTAAAGCTATGTCGGCTCGGTGGACCTACCCTAACCAACAAAATTTTATTTATATGAATCAACCATTTGATAAAATTTGTTATAATATTGTTGCTTTGAACGCACAAAAAGAAAATATCATCAATTATGCTTATTTCCACAATAATCTACGGGAAAAATTTTACTTGGGTGAATTAGGAGACTACGCTGATCGGTTTATACCACCCGCCCCTAATAATATCGTATGGAACAACAATCAAGGCGCAAGTGTCGGTACATTCATGATTAAAAAAGAAAATCTCAACCCAACATGTGAAAATAGCGCATGTTTCAAAAAAGACCATACCGATGGTAATTATCCAGATGGCCCTTTCAATTCAGGTTTGAAAAGCCAAAAAAGTAAAATTGGTTTAGTTTACCTAGATGTCATTGATGAGATAAATTTTTTTAGTAACCAACACATCTTTGCAAGCCAACCCGATATTAGATTTGGACGCTTAAATTTCGCCGATGTAAGTGGTCACCAAGGAAGTCAAATTCGTGTTCCACTACTGGTGGAAACGTGGAAACAAAAACAATTTATTCCTAACACAGATGACAATACAACCATGTTCAACGGGAAAAAACATACCGTTACAGCTCTTTGGTCAAGTTCTCCTGAAGGCAACGCATTTCTATCTGGCGAGGGGATCATGCTTAATGGCAAAAGTCTGCAACTTAGCGCCAATCAAATAAAGCCAATAAGAGAACAAGTCATGTTTCATCTTAATTTAGACCCCAATGGTAATGACTTACCTTGGTTGAAATATGATTGGGATAAATTAACGCTAGAAGAAGAGAATCCATCTTCAGTCGTCACATTTGGTGTTCATCGTGGTAACGATCGGATTATTTACCGTGGTGAACCCGGCATGATCGAGGATAATTAAAAGTGACAAAATAAATGTAGGATTCCCCTAATAGACATACACCAATGTCAAAGATTACATATTAAAACTTCTGGAATTGGATAAGGCCAATAGCCGCCATGTTTTAAAAATCACCTGATTATATTAAGAAACGATATACTAAAGATGATTGACTCCAATCAATCTATTTGGTTGAAATTTTTTCAAAAGGCACTGCCATATCTAGGTAAAAATGACGACTTTCATCATTATTACCTAAGTGGCCTGTAGTAGGTTTTGCATAGTATAAGCGCTCACTATCGACAAAAAGAGAAGTATATATTATTGGACTGAACTCCCAACGAGCACCTTCACCATCGATATTTTGAGTATGCACATTTACTGTATAAACAAAAAAACTATTTTGTGCATACTCTCTTCCAACCACTTCGAATCTTTTCAATAACGTCACATCTTGATGACTTCCCTGACATGTATCATCATTAGCAGCGTACACTTTCACTTCAGTGGTAACATCTAATGTTGGAGAAACCGTAACAGTAGTTGTATTAAAATTAACGAGATCATTATTAAAAGTGTTATATACAGCGAAGCACTCTGCTTGCCACCTGCCTAACAAGTCACGTTCAAAATCGTCAACTAATGTGGACATCACTATAGTTGGCATAGTTAAAAGGATACCTGCGATTAAAATTTTTCTTTTTTTCATGATTTTTCAAATATAAGTTTATTTATAATACTAGAATTATAAGGACAAAACTAAGTGCACTGATGAAATAAAAACTCATAATACTTGAGCAAACATCGAATGTTAATTTGTCAATATGATTGAATAAATATACTATAGTTATTTTACCCATCTATGCAAGGAGTTTATTTACCTAGTGGTTTCTGGGATGAACTCGGCAGGATAAAGTCAAATTCTATTCAGTTGTTAGTTCTATGGATAAAAGTCATGAAGAAGATTTTTATTGAGTAAATTCTAAAATATAAGAATCTATTAATAATGAAGGTGCTAATATCGCAAAAATTTAGAAAGAACATGCAAATAACCCTGTAAAACAAGTCAAGAGTCAAATTTTTTAAAAATTTTATTCTTATTTTATGATAGGTTATTAATCAACTATTTTAAATTCGTAATTATTAATTAAAAAAAAGTCATTTCCATCAACAAAGAAAAATTTTCATTAAAATCAGCATCAAAGCTAAATTAAGAATTATAAAATCTTTAATTAAAAAATGAGAATTAAAACACAAAAAACAATACAATAACCATTAAAAACAAGAAAGTTAAAATAAAATACTGAATTTAAATGAAAAAAATAAAAACTGAATACTAAAAAATATAAAACAAAACCCGTAATAATTACTTAAAAATCTATAACTACATCTTCTTTTTTTTGTTAAAAATGTCACAAGATTAGCTAGAAAAGTCGAATTAACAGTAAATATTTTTTGGTTGAATATTGAATCAGGCAAACCTAACATAATGAAGGATTGAGCTTTGATGAAAAACTTTCACACTAAAACTTAATTGATTTTTATTAAATCTTGTAAGTTTAATCACTGTCTACAATCCAAAGGATTATATTCAGGTATAAGTATCAGACCTAAAAGGGACATTAACATGAAGATTCTAAAACTCTCACTAATAACAGTGAGTTTATTAATTACACTTCAAAAAACTGCCACAGCTGATGAAATAAGAGATATAACTTTTGAAAGGTTTTCTATTGATACACAATCAGTAGGCCCTGAACTATATAATAATGGTAGAATGCAAAAACCAATAAAGATAAAATACAAAGCATATTTATATGAACCCAATGGAAACCAGAATACTCGTAAATATATAGAACTCACGCCTGCAGAAGAGCGTTATTATTTAAAACTTGCAGAGTTTGGTGAAACTTTCCCTCAAAGTCTCTCATTACTGTATCCGAACTTTACTACAACACAAGTTCGTGATTTTAACTATCAAATGAATCTTGAATCGCCATACAGTGGTGAAGAAGAACAAACCAATCAACCATATTCTTTAGAAAACCAGACCAGCTATGAAACGACCGTATATCTCTCTTACAAAGGCGAAGATGTAAGGGACTATATTGGTACTATTAATCTTTGTATTTTCCCTAATCCAGAAAGGAAAGATGAAAGAGGCACCCCTATATCAGGATATCCTGGTACTAATTGTATGGAGAACAGTGCCAATAATTTTCGGACTATTAGAGTTATACCAGGGGCATATGCAAGCTACGTTGAGGAGGGTTCGTTAGAGACCAATGTGCTTCGTACAGAAACAATACAAGAACATACCCTTTGCTACACAGTTGAAAATTGTAATAGTCTACGCTACGACAGTGCAAGTGATGATGTGAGACATATCATGTTATACGAAACACAGTTTAGCAGTGTAAGGCCAAATCATATTTTACAACCGATAGATGGCAAACAAACTCATTGGCTAGCATTAGGTTGTACTTGGGACAATGTTATTAATGAACCTGCAGATGGTTGGTGTAATGTAGCCCCCGGATGGGATTGGTATAAAACAACTGGATTATTTGGTAATGCCAAGGTATTCCCTCATTACAGCAGTCGGATAGGTAACCGATTCGTAGAAGCACAATACTATGACATTGCTGCTAATAAAAATAGAGATGGTAAATATACAGTTTTGGGAGCAAAGTTTGCTCTTACTAATGATAATTATTTGTTTGTACTATGGGGACCAGACGGAGGTTGGGCTGGCAGCTCTGTAGATCCACGATTAAACGTTAGCATGGAAGATAATTATGGAAATAGATTTAGACTGGAAGCTGAATATATAAAAGAAAATGATTATACAAGAAGCCCACAAAGAGAATTCATCCAGCTTGACCATTCAACTATAAAGGTAACTCCGATTTACTGATACAGACTTACATATGAGGTCTTATAATTTGACCTCATTTTCTCTGTGCTTTAAGGACAATTGTAATGAAAAAATCGAAAGAAATTATTTCTGATGACATAAATTCAGAAGGTATGAGTCGAAGAACTTTTTTAAGCACTAGTATTTCAGTCGCATTTGTGACAGGCAATTCATTAATTTCTACTCGAACCCTCTCTGCCCCAATTAGCCAAGACCTAATTAAAGAGCTTATTATTTTCACTCATGAATTTAGTGGATTTAAAGGAGGATTGCTCGATCCAGCATCAGGTTGTTATCAACTTGGTAATGGTTATCGAAGCTATAATACTAACTTAATGCGTTTTCACTCACAGGATTCACTAAGTCCTTTTGGGAAAGGAGGCGTGAATTCTTATACCTACGCTTTGGGCGATCCAGTCAATTTATATGACCCTACTGGGCATTTTAACATAAGGAGTCTGATCTTCGGTATTCTGTCTGTCATCATAGGTGTTGCTTCTGCGGTTCTTGCCCCTTTTACTGGAGGCACGTCTATCGCAATAGGTGCTTCTATAATTGGTGGTATAACTGGTGTTATAAGTGGAGCATTGGGAATTGCATCGACGGTAATTGCAGATACTAAACCAGAAATTGCAGAAAATTTAGGTTGGGCTTCCATTGCATTTGGAGCTGCTTCGGTTGTTTCTAGTGTGGTTGGCATGGTTTCTTCTGCAGTAAATGGAACAAAATTCGCTTTTAAAGCCAGTAATTTCAAAACAACGTCCATGCTTAAAATCGGGACTAATGCCAAGAGTGTAAATATAGCAAGAACGACAAAGACTCTGTCCAAATTTACAAATAGATTAGGGTTAACACTTGATATAGGAGGAGGTATCCTATTTTCAGTAGGTACTACTTTAGACTTATTAGAACGTGATGGGGTTGCTGAAGGAGATTTTAAAAAATCGGTTGAAGGGCATAAGCCTTCTCTATTTGGAACTTGGCAAGCGGCTAAAATATCAAACTCTACTACTAACACCATCACTGTGAACGAGGCAACTATAAATTCTTTAGTGAATAATTCTATGACGTCAAAAGCTAATATTATCGGCGTGCTTGAAAAAAAGAATATCTCCGATAAAGTCGCTCGCCCTCAAAATTTAGGACAAATAGCATCAAGTTCAAATAGTGTAATTAAGCTCAGCAACACCATACGAACTGGAATATATTCCTCATTAGCTTAACATAACATTCATTAATTTAAAATATAGTAATTTTTATTAGGTGCGAGATATGAAGGACCAGGTTTTTACATACGCAAGTAATTATAACGGATTTTCTTCTGGAAATGTTAATGAACGAACAGGAATATTTAACTTTTCTATTGAAATAGCAAATATAAACGCCAACCAGCTTCGAGGTCCGCTATTAGATATCAATGTACACATTGACCCGACATCAACATACGACCAAGGATTTGGGCCCGGTGTAGCATTAGGGCTACCTTCGATTGACCTAATTAATAATATATTTACAAGCTCAAAAGGCATTTCTGTAAAATTAGATGTGAGAAACTCCAAACCCATCGAGCCGTGTTTAAAAGATTTCAAGATAGTGCACGAATCTCCATCATTATTTCATGTTATATATTCTACTGGTGATTCAGAGTATTTTACGAGAAACAATCAAGGTACACTTGCCGTCTTAACGAGAAAAGAAAATTCACTAGGATTAGGGTTAAATTTTTTCTGGAATAATATGGGCGAATTATCTCATATTAAAGATGATGAAAATATAGAGTATTTTAGTAGCCAAAGACTAGGCGTAAATTTAAGAGAAATGTCATTCTTTTCTGAAAGATACTTTATCTGCGCTAGCTTTGAGAGAGGAACATATACAATAACGTTACCTTATCCATCATCAGGCAGCTTAACGTTGGTGAATAAGTATTATATATTTACAGAATTAGATCGCAGAAGCGGAATAAGAATAATTAAACAAGTACAACTACCTGATGAATCAACCCATGATTTAGTTTACGGTCAATATTTATATCTTCCTCCAGGTAATCAATACTCACAACTACCAGTTGTTACAGAACATACTATAAAAAAGTCAAACACGACGATTAGAAAAATAGAGTATGATTTTTTAATTGAAGGCTATCGAGGCCCTAATGTATATGGGTTAGGTGCCAATATACCTTATAATAATTATAGTGACACACTTTATAGAATAAGAAGCCCTTACTTTTATAAAGTCCGAAAAATAGAATTTAATCATTTAAACATTGCAACCATAACAAATAGTAAATATGATAAGTTTCATAATCTTGTTGAAGTAATAAGAGAGTGTGGTAACTGTAAAAAAATAGAAAGTATGACTTACTTTTCTAATGAAAACTATGATGTTTCTGGCCAGTTAAATAAATTTAAACTTCTAAGTCGCCATGATGTAACATATTTTAAATCGGGTTCTCAACGTAGTGAGTCAGTGAGCTATGATTATGACGATTATGGCAACATTATTTGGGAGTATAATGAAAGTAGCAACATAAAAATCTCCTACGAATATTACGACACCATCTTTAATGGTAATAGTAATTGCCCTAAATATGATTTTATTTATTTCCTTAAATCACAAACTTTGACTGACGTTGCGAACAATAAGTCACGTATAGTTTCTGAACGAAAGTATACGAAAATCAGTGAGACTTCGCCCTACTCAGTTGCCATCTTTGAAGATAGAAATATCTATGCTAACACGACATTAAAATATAAATATTATTCTGATAAAACTAACTTTGGTCGCATAGAATCAAAAATATTGAGATATAATGACTATGATTTTATTGATTCATATTCTTATACAATAAATAAAAATGACAACACTTTACAGGTTAATGAGTTCAATAATTACCCAAGTAAACTAAATGATACGATGGTAAATAATACCATTTTTGATTCTATTACAAATAAAATTTTAAGTCGTGATGATCAAGGGCTAGAAGTTAAATTTTATTATAATTTTGATGGAAGAATTGGTAAAGAAGTTACAGCGGAAGGAACAGAAAATTCATTTCAAAATGAATATATCTATGATCATAGCAAAAATACTATCACTATGATTGATCAACTTGGTAATATTAAAAAGAGTGAATTTGATCCTTTTGGAAACGTTGTAAAAGTTTGGTTAACGATACCAGGGATAATAGATAACTTTTTATCTTTAAGTAATGTCTACAATCAAATGGGCCAGAAAATATCAGAAACGGCATTTGATACAAGCTTGAGTCCATTAGGTACGACACCTATTCAACATAAAGCTTGGGTCTTAGTTACCCAATATCAATATGACGAGTGGGGAGAGGTAAGCACAATTACTACGCCTGATGGGCAGACACAATTTGACTCATTCGATCCAATTAATCAAGTTGTAAAATCGGGCATTGAAGGTTTAGCGTACAAAGTTGAGACCACCGATTCTTTTACAAGGTCAATTAAAGTTGAACATTTCGATGGTAATAACAATAAAGTCAATATAGGTGAGATTTCTTATTATAATGGTTTTGACCTTATATATAAAAAGGTGTCTGATTTAGGTGTTATAAAAGAATATGATTATGATACTCTTGATCGAGTAGTTAAAGAAAAAAAATATAGTAAAAATTTACAGCATACTATCATCACTGAGACAGAATATTCACCTCTTCATGTAAATACTGAGTTTGTAAAATCTATATCCGTTAATGGTTACGTTATGGGGACGCGAGAATATGATGGGTATGGTCGGTTACTTACAGAAATGGTCGATAGTAATCGAACAAGCTATATTTACAATAATGGTGAAAAATATCATCATAAGATAGTTCTTGCCAATGGTCAGGAATTAAATACGACTTTTAATCAGCACTTGCATGCTTGTACACAACATGGTATGCAAAGAAAAGTTTTGGATACTAAGACAGGGCTAATTAATTATTCGATACGCACAGACACCAATAATGAAATTCGCTATAAATATCGCTTTGATGGATTAGTTACTGAAGAACTCACTAGTTTAAATGCCAATGTCTACGATTATACTCTAACAGGACTTCCACTTGCTTCTTCTTCAAATGAGCATAACTTTGAGTCTATACAGTATGATGATAGAAAACGTATCTTAATGAAACATGATTCCTTAAATAGGATCGCTTACAAAAATTATGATAATTTTTCTAGAGTGACCGAGATCGAGGTTAGGGGTGAGAGCAACATTGACATTAATATCGATTATAGCCAGTTTCCTGAACAAGTGGTGACAAGAACGGTACAAGGTACCGAAAGGTTGATTGAAGCAATCAATTTTGGTGCAGATGGAAAAATCAGCTCAAAAACGATAGAATTAAACGGTAAGTCTTCAACTGAAAGTTACATATACAACGAGTTCTCTCAGCTTATAAAATATAACGCAACAGGAGAACGTTTGCCCAAAGACCAATTTGGGAATTTTATTAAAAATCAGACGTTTTCATATGATTCGTTTGGTAACGTATCGTCATTAGAAACCATATTTAGCGATGATTCTAAAGATATCGCCAATTTTGGCTACGATCATGACTATCCTACAAGGTTAATGACGGTACACCATACACATCCAAGTTATACTAACCACGTTTTTTCAGATTCTTATGACATTTTTGGTCGATTAGTTAAAGATGAAAAAGGTTACAGATATTCATTCAATGAATACGGTGAGATGAAAGCTGTCTACGATGAAAATGGCATTCTTCTTTCACAGTACACTTACGATGCTCAAGGTCGATTAGCAAGTCAATCTATTCCCGAGCAACCTTCGATAGAATATATTTATTCTGGACAGTCACTTATATCTCAAAAGCAAGGAAATGTGAAAACTAAGACCTCTTCAATGGATAATAGAATCCTGAGCAAAAACATATCAGGTATAGGAATAGATGTTACGAATACGTATTTTGTTGATTCTGATAATACACCATTAAAAGTCATATCCAGTGGTGATATTAATAAGGTATCAGAGTATAGCTATATGGCTTATGGATACAGGAAAGAATAGTCTATCATTATAGAGATATGTATTTATCTTAGTTAATATTAAAATTTGATAAACACTTATCATGAGCGCTCTATTTATATGTGTGTAAATAGAGCACTCATGACTGTACCTGATAAATGATTCAACCTCAAAAACTCATATAACTAAAAATCAAAAAATAGTTCTTAAATACATAATTAAAGTTATTTAACTCTCCTATATATAAAGTAGTACTGATAATTTGATACATCAGTATATGTCAAAATACAAAGGCTAAATAAGTGATGTTAGGTCATCTGAGAAAAGATCGTCCTAGGAAAATGTTGTGAGTAGTACGCATTAAAATAATTTTACTTTTTTCTTTTTCAACCTTAAGTCCCTGAATGGCATAAAAACGATAATAGTTGTCATAAATCAATAACCAGTGTTTGTTATTACCACCTATACTAACAATTCACTCAGCGAGGTATTAAGAATGAAAAATAAGCTACTCCACTCAACAATTGCCCTATCCGTTCTATTAGCTTCAGGAGCAGTGAATGCGCAAGCATCATCAACTCCGAATGTGGATCCTATATTAAATGTTAAGTTTGAAGACAATGCGAACCCTAAAGCAAATCAATATCTAGAAAAGATGTTTACTGCTTTCGTTGCTAAAGATAAAACCGATTTAAAGTCCATACTATCAGATAACTTTGTTCAAAAACTTGGTATAAAAGAGAATAAATATGACGATTTTGTACAACATTCCTCTTATATAAGCAATAATATCCGCCAAATAAACTTTACATTTAAAGATGTTAATGTTGATGCTGATGGAACCGTGTCTGAAATACATGTTGTAGAGGCCACAAAATTAGATGGCAGTATAACTAAAGCTAAGCTTTATGTTTTTCATTATTTTGACAAAAATGGAAAGCTCATGAAAATAGATGAGTTATCTACTATGATAGAAGGTTCTGAAGCTGACAAGGATTTAGGTTTTAGAACAAAATAATATTCCTTAATATCGATATTAGAGCGACACTAGCTTGCTCTAATATTCCCCATTTTTAGTACAAAGCCTCTTACACTTTCTATTGGTTTAATTTAGATCATTACCCACTAGCATATCGAAAAATGCTTGATTCGATTCAGGTGATACTTCACGTTGCGTCAGATAGCGGATATGTAAATCTTCTTTAAGCGTTGGTAATAATGTAATGCCCCACAATGCTTTGATCTGATTGGGAACTATTGAGTATCGTATATCAATAATACGTAATTTGTTGAGCGGATCTTGCGCAATGAAACCATTTGAAAACCAATGAAAGCGCTCAATATCTTTAGCTTGCTGTGAAGAAGCCTTTAACCACGGAAATGCCTCTTTAATATTGAGTTTAGAAATCGATGTCCCCGGATAGATTTTTCCAAATTGACCAAGCCTTACTGCATCTACATGATAGTTCTCTTGCGTTTCATAAACAATCTTCCAGACCAGTAAGTTGGCGAACGATGGCTTTGCTTCTAAACGGACGAACGTATGCTTTCTTTGTTTTGCCAGTTCGCTAATAGCTTCTTCAGCCCTTTCACGTTGTATAAAACCGAGAGAGAGATACACACCCACCCACAATAGTGCAAGACACGCATACAAGAGATTTCGCCTCAATAATGTAAGTACAATAAATATTAAAATAGGCAGTGTAAAAAGAGGATCGACAACAGAAATTATATTCCACGCAATACGTTCATCACTAAAAGGCCACAAAAGCTGAGTACCATAACTGGTACAAGTATCTAATAATCCATGTGTAGCAAAACCTAAAGTACAGTAAAGCCAACTCTGCTGGAATGTTAAATTGCATCTCTTACTGATTAGTTGGTGTAAAACTAATGAACAAAGTAAGCCTCCAATTGGTACAAACAACAATGAGTGGCTGAACTGACGATGATATTCCAAAAACATCAAAGGATCATTGGCTGAACGAATCAAGACGTCCAAGTCTGCAGACATCCCAGCAAGCATTCCTAGCATCGCTGCTGGTATCAAGTTCTCTTTTTTACAAGCAAATAGAGGTAAAGAGGCTCCAATCACCCCCTGAGTTATCGGATCCACGTATTAATTCTCTCTGTTATGTTCACAAACTTGGGTTTTCCGCCACATAAAATATCCATATTTAAAATGTGCTTAGATAGACTGTCTTCACTAAATTTAATTGATAAATTTAATATTTACTTTGTCTTAAGAAGAGTAGTAATGCAAATATATCAGGGATTAACTCTACGATAACGGAGAGTAATTTAGACTTTTATGTGAATATGGATCTAGTTAGCCCTACACATAAATTATAATCTAAAATCTGTAGTTTCGAGTATATATCATTTTGTTATATCTAGTCTCATAGAAAGAACGACTTAACACTACAATACGACTTGCTTTCGTACAGGGGACGCAAAGGTGCTCAGGCACTCAACATTCCTAATCAACCTATAGTAGGCACTGCTTTTTCAATACGTTTATTAATTGCATTTTAGATGAGGCGATCAATTGACCACCCCAAAACATAATCAGTTTGTGTAATTCACAGGTTTACAAACCATAAGGACCAATCCCCCCTCCCCAGCCTCTGCCGAGAATAGCAGCTTTTACCGATGCATCTATTTTTGCTTTCTCCAATTCTATTTTTTTGGCATCTTCTCGAGCAATAACACTTCTTATAGTAGAACGGTTGTAAGGAATAACTAACCCTAAAGATTTCATATTTTTATAAAAATAACTCGGAAGATCATCAAATTTACGTAATTTACGTTCTAGGCAATCAATTTGGTGCGCTTTACTCCTATTAAGGAATGTACAACCATAATCATCAGCACGAAATATATTGAATTCAGGCTGTGACAGTTCTTCAACAAAGTAAAAACTATTATTTTTTATTACTCCACCATAATTACTTCTAAAAATATCATCCGTCAGCTGAATAACGGCCATTTGGGTTTCATCTTCTGTATAAGCTGGATTGGTATTTGTAATGTACATTGTTAAATCTTCTGTATTAAATGCTTCTAGAGATGAACGGTAGATGACAACTTCTTGCTTTTTATAAATACTCTGTAAAAATATGGTTGTATCGGTTGGCTTATGGAAAATAGAAATAAAGTAATTGTGTTTATCTTGCTCACCAAAAGTTGTTGAGGCTGTTATAGAAAATGAATTTCTATCAAAAGAAGGTGTATATACACATTTATCTTCTAGCAACATATAAAGAACCGCTGGTAAACGCCATTCATCTCTACCACAGCCATATCTCAAGACTTCACCTTCCATAACTTTTGGAAGTTTTGCTAATACAACATTAGCAAAAATATTAATACCAAAAATTTTATTTTGGCTTACTGAATAAGACTTATTTGTTCTCAAACCATTAAATTCAACGCCAGCTGATAATATGGATTCGATCTGCCCTGTTGCGGTTAGCCATTTAAACGTCTTATTAACGATATCTGTAACATTTGATTGGATACCTTCATTTTCCACTTTTTTTATTAAATTTATCAGGGATAAATATGTTTCTTCGTAGTTTAAAGATGATAAATCTCCATTACTATTGATGAAACGAGCTGCATTTTGATGAATAAATATCTTATAATCTATAAGAAAAGGGACAACATTCCTACGATAATATTGTGGGAAAGCTATTCTATAATTTTCAAAACCTACAACTTTTGACATGCGCTTTGCAATAAAATCGATTGCATTTATCTCTTCATATCTTTTATCTTCTCCAGTGTTATTATAGTATTCAACAATAAAGGTTGTAGTACACTCATTGCATCGCTGTGGCAAATTTTGATTGTTAGCGAGTTCTTTAAAAAAAGTACTCATTAACCTCTCCATTTCTGTGCTAACAGTACTCTTCACAGAATGCTTATCCAGCAGTGAACTCAATAAAATTAAATAATTCTGTGTAATTGGACTACGTAGATCAAGTGTTTCATTAAATAGTTGAAGATGTTGAGATCTTAGGCTATCAGTTCTTAAAGATTGGGTTAGTAGCTGGTATGAACCCGGAAAATCTATTGGTGTATTATATCGATTATGACTTAATACTTCTAACAACATATGCTGACGCATTAAACCGATACGTAACTCAATAAAGTTAGCAAGAGTTACTTGTGCCTGAATGGGATAAAGCCCTTGCTGTAATTCTGTATATGAATCTTTAAAGAAGAGTAACTTTTGCTGTTCAAGCTGAGAGTCATCATTCTGAACTTTAATTTTTGACGTTATCAGGAGTGAGTATAAAGCATGTTCACAGTTACCTTCGCTTATCAAACATTCATTGGCAACTTGTAACTGCTTAACCATTAAATCCTTAGACTCTTCAGGTGTTAAATTAGAATGATAAGATGAAAGGCTGCTAGTTTGTATATAATCTTTGATGTTAATGTCACTAGAATTTGCTTGAACATAAACAGAAACAAAAAATAGAAATACTACATATATGTATTTATTAATGATAATTTAATTACCTTTTTGGTTTATAATATTAAAGTTATGGTTTTATTTAAAATAACCATAACATAATAAGTTTTATATAATTTTAATTAAGAATGTACTTTACATAGGTTTAATCATAACATTTAATTAAAACTTGAAAGCATTAACATCATTCTCTTAACAAAAGTACAACGTGTACAGATGTGATATAGACAATACTTTATTTTTAAATTAATTACTATAAAATAATTAATTTAAAAAGTCAGGCTATGGTTTAAATTATCCCAACGTTCTAGACAACTAAACGTTCTAGACAACTAAAAGAATAACCCAGTAACGTTACTTAACTAAAAAATTTCAAAGACACTGAAATCTTTTAGTTGTAGGCATCTTCAACACTAATTTATATCAAAGGGTATATAATTAACTTTTAATAAGCTTTGAAATTATCTCACTAAATCAAATTTTATTTTGGGTATAAGTAAAGTGTTTAACCACATCCTTTTTGAATTTAAAATATCTACCTATTCTACATCCGATATAGAATACACAAACAAATGCGAGCAAGTACACTTTATAGTAATCGATGCGTTATATTTTCAAAATGAACATGAGTGCATATTGATTTTCAAAAAATCACAATATTATAACTTTACACAAACAAATTACAACATTTGGATTACAATAAACTGAGGTGTACCAAGTTTAAAGCACAACAATATACATCAGTAAGCATATATTGATATATAAGACCCAAGCTTTAGCTAATTTACATATGTTTAAACTGAGCACTCTTAGGGGAAAAAATGCTTTTACCATACGATATTTCAAGACGTAATTTTATTAAACAATGCGTTATTGGTGGTGTTACTATTTATAGTGCTCCAATGCTTATTAGTAGTGCTAATGCCGCTAAAAGTCACCCTACCGAAAATTTCCGAGCAAAGTGGAGTAATGACAACAAACCACTATTTCGCTTTGATGCAATTGAAAAAGTAACCGGACAAAAGATATACGGCCGCGATTATCGTGCTATCGACATGCCAAATTGGCCAAATGAACAACATCATGCTTTGATTATTCGTGCCTCCATTGCAAATCGCACTTATTTAGGTTTTGACATTTCATTCTTACCTGAAGACATTAAACCATATAAAGTGATCACTGCCGATGATTTAAAAATTAATAACATCGATTTGATCGAAGAATTTGGCGGCAATATGCTGCTTGAGAAAGGCAATACTCCAGATTATCTTGGCCAGGAAATTGCCATATTACTTTTTGATTCTTTTGTTGCGTTTAACAAAGCAAAAGATCGCATACAGTTTAATAAGAATGTTGTTCTATATGGATTAGATACACCTCTGATTGCTGAATCAAAAGATCCATATGCAGCTTGGCGTATCATTCGTGAAGAAGGGCCACTAGGTTCAAACGATATATATAGCTCCTTACAAGATGGTGTATTCTTCCCTAACTATGTAGAACATCGACCTGTATGGCCTCAAGCTGAAAATAGCCCCGTTGATAATGGTAAGCGCGCTATGTTCCACGCTAAGAAGTTACAACAAGATGTTGCAAATAATAATGATTGGTATGTGTTAAATAGAACCTATCAGACTCAATCTATTGAACCAATGGCATTTGAACCGGAATCTTACAATGGTTGGTATGACAGATCGTCTCAAACTATGCACATTGTTATTTCAAGTCAAGCACCACAGCACTTTTATTATCATGCTGGGCATGCTATTTCAAAGAGCTCGCTTGCAAGCGAAATCAAAAATGTGGTTGTTCATACACCTTATATCGGTGGTGGCTTTGGTGCCAAAGACCACACTCAATTCCCCTATTATGGTATTTTGGCATCTATGTTTGCCAAAGCTCCAGTACGTCTTGCAAATGACCGTTTCGAGCAATTTCAATATGGCATCAAGCGCCATCCATTCAAAATGGTCAACAAGTTGGCCTTCGAAAAAAAGACCAAAAAACTTACTGCTCTTATTTCTGATATGGAAGTAGATGGTGGGGGACGTGTTAATTTCTCTGGTCCGGTCACCATGGTTGGAGCAAGTGCAATTCAAGGAATTTATTACATACCTAGAAATGACATCACTGCTGTCTGTTACCCATCGCAAACTCCGCATGCCGGTTCAATGCGTGGATTCGGAACATTGCAATCTATGTCTGCAATGGAAATGATGTTTAATGAGGCTGCTGCTGAACTGAATATTGATCCTATCGAATTACGCAAAATAAATGCGCTAAAACCAGGTGAGCGTAATACACAGGGTGCCCGTCCAAATGGCGATATGCGTTATACAGAAATGCTCGAAATGGCCGAAAAACATCCAACTTGGATTAATCGGGATTCAGCTAAAAAAACCTTCGAAGCGGAAAACCCTGAAAAACTCTATGGCGTTGGATTTGGAATTGTATCTAAAGACTATGGTACAGGAGCTGCTTCTCCGTCTTCAAGTGTTGAACTTACTCCTGAAGGTAAGATTATTGTTCAAACCTGTAGTGTAGAGATGGGCACTGGTATTGACACTTCACAAGGTAACCTCGTTGCCCAATACCTTGGTTCTGCTGCCGATGTTGTAAAAATGGCAGTCACTGAAGAGTTTGATGCTATGGAACTCTTTGAAACCGACAACCCATACATCACTTCTCAAGAGCGTCAGGATGAGATGTCACAAAACCCTCGCTGGACTCCTGTTGTTTCCATGTCCTCAGCAGCGAGCATGTCGAGTTTTTACCAATCTCATACAACTGAACATGCTGCTCGGATTTTATTTGAACAAACCCTGTTCCCAGTAGCCGTTGAAATCTGGAAAAAGAAATATTTTAACAGTGAGTTTGCAACTCCAGATTTCTTAGACATTTCAGAAGCACGTTGGAGCGATAAAGGCCTAACGATTAAAGGTTATCCTCCTATTGATTTAGCCACTCTCGCAAGTAAAGCACATCTTGACGGCATGATCACAAGTGTGATGACACATGCATTCAACCGTTGGGCTTGGGCTTCCGCTGAATTTGAAATTAATGGCAACTCCAAGCGCTACCCATTGGATGCAGTCGCAGTTAAGCGTGGTATTGGTGCTCGTGACGTGCAAACAAATCGCTTTGGTTATCAAGTCATTGAACGTAATAATATCGATTATCCAAAAACTCAATTAAACAATGCGATGGTAACTTACTATGCACCATGTGCAACACTAGCTGAGATCGCAATAGAAAAAGCTTCAGGCAAGGTTGAAATCCTATCAACTCATACTTGGTTAGAGCCTGGTAAGGTTCTCGTACAAAAATTAGTGGAAGGCCAAATAGAGGGCGGCCTTACTATGGGCATTGGTCACGCACTTTACGAGTATTTACCAAGAGATGAAAATGGTGCTGGCAATGGTACTTGGAATCTTAACCGTTATCAGGTACCACTTGCTGAGCATAATGGTGTATGGAATATGAACTACACCTTACTACCACCTTTATCTGAGTCAGATCCTGCCAAAGGCATTGCAGAAGTGGTGATGATCCCCATTGTACCGGCATTGATTGAAGCAATCTATCAAGCAACCAACACTCGTTTTTATCACACGCCAGTCCGAGCTGAAGATATTGTAGAGGTAATTTTATCATGAGCATGATCAGTTTAACCATCAACAACAAGTTATACGGACCATTAGAAGTTGATCCTGAAGTGAAAATGACCGACTTTCTCCATGAGTATTTAAACTTAACTGGCACCAAATTTGGCTGTGGTAAAGGAGTATGCCAAGCATGCACCATTATTGTCGATAACGATGATAATACCAGCGAGACGGTACGAACTTGCATCACTAACGCTGTCATGTTTAACGGTAAACGGCTTAGAACTATTGAAGGGCATGCTGAAACCAACAGACATGGTGAGATCATTGCTCTGCATCCTGTCCAAGAGGCATTTGTTGAAAATTTTTCTTTCCAATGTGGTTGGTGTACTTCCGGTTTTACCAACAAAACCGTCGCTTTGATTGAAAAGCTTAAGCGTAATCCAATTGCAAAAGATCAGGTTCAAAAAGTTATCGAATCCGAGTTAAAAGAACATATTTGCCGTTGTACTGGTTATGTAAAGTACTACAAAGCGGTCAAAAAATTGATTCTATCAACAGAGGGAGCAACCCTATAATGCTTAAACTAGCTCCTTTAATCGTACTTATGGCCACCAGTCCAATCACGATGGCTGAATCTAATAACGAATTGCAGGAAAAAGGCAAATATCTATCAAAGCTTGCAGACTGCTATGCCTGTCATACTAAAGATGGTGGTGAGCCGTACGCAGGTGGATTGCCCTTTAATACCCCTTTCGGCACCATTTATTCAACCAACATTACTTCTGATAAAGAACATGGTATTGGTAGCTATAGCTTGAAACAATTTGATGAGGCTATGCGACAAGGTATTGCACCAAAAGGTAACCTTTACCCTGCCATGCCGTATACTTCGTTTGATAAAATTACCGAGGAAGATATGCGTGCGCTCTATGCCTATTTCATGGCTAGTAAACCCTCTTCTCAGCCAAATCTTACCAATGATGTTACATTTCCAGCCAATATACGTATTGGCCTAAAGGCTTGGAATCTAATTAACCATAGTCCAAAAGAATTTGTTGCCAATCGCAGCAAAAGCGATGACTGGAACCGTGGTAACTACATCCTAAACAGCCTTGGTCACTGTGGCGAATGTCACACTCCTCGTGGTATGACTATGGCAATGGATCCGGAACAGCATTATCAGGGTGCAATGATTGGTAATGTCTGGGCACCAGACATTACTCCAAAAACACTGATCGAACAAGGTTGGAGTACGAAAGACATCGAAGATTTGCTGAGCACCGGATACTCTCGCAAAGGAACAGTTGTTGGTGAGATGTACACTGCCATTTACCACAGTTTGAGTAAGTTTGATAAGTCAGATTTACATGCTGCTACAACTTACCTACTTGATAGTGATAAAACACTGGCAGGAAAACCACTAACATTCAATATGAATACAAAACAAGACAAAGGCCACCAGCTTTATATCGGTTATTGTGCAAGTTGCCATGGTGTCAAAGGGGAAGGAAAACCAAACTTTGCTCCGGGTTTAGCGGGTAATGCTACCCTTGCACAGAACAACAGTATTAACTTGCTGGTTGCAATCTTATTTGGTATCAAACCGCAATACTATTCTACTTTAGTGTCGTTTGACGATATGCCTGCTTATAGTAATAAGTTCAATGATGCCGATTTAACAGAATTGGTTAACTATCTTAAAGCAAGTTTTACTGACTCGCCAATTCGCTATACAAAATCCGAGATAAGCGCACTACGTAAAGAAGTTGAAGAAAACCAAAAAAGTGCATCACACTAGCTAGATTAAGCATGGTTTCGACAGAGCTAGAGATTAGACGGCTAAGCTATGGTACAAGACAGAACAGCGAAGGAAAATGGCTATAAATAGAAAGCGATATTTATCAATAAAATTTATAACATCATTATTTATTTGTAAATTTAGTGACTTTTGGATACGAAGATGTCGAATAATTTATTGTCCCTACTTAGTCAATGGCAAGAACTCAAAGACGAGGCCAACTGGGTTTTAGGTACTGTTTATAAAACTGAAGGACCTGCATATCGAAAAAAAAGCGCGATGATGTTGTTTAGTGATGCTGGGCACCAACTTGGCATGCTCAGTGGTGGTTGCCTTGAGTCCGATATCCATTTACATGCGCGCAAAGCCATAGCCAGCCAGAAGCCTATAATGCTCACTTATGATGGCAGTGATGAAGATGATATAACATTTCAGTTAGGGATTGGGTGTGGAGGCACGGTCTATATCCTTCTACAGCCACTCACCATTGAGAATGACTATTTAGAGCTTAATCAAGTTTTACAAGCATTAGAGCAACATCAAACGGGTTACTTTTACCAAAAAATCTCCAATAAAGAAATTTCTGCTCGCTTTATTTTTGATCAGATCCCCCCTGAACAACAAGATGACTTAACACTATGCACTCGCATTAAAGCACCTTTACATTTGTTGATTGCAGGTGGTGGTATTGATGCTAGACCTGTTGCTCAAATTGCACATCATCTTGGATGGCAAGTAAGTTTATGGGATCCACGGCCCGCCAACGGTAGAATGGAATATTTCCCTAATCTCATTCGACGCCTAAGTGGTAAAGCATACGAGCTAAGGACATATTGCCAAAATAATTGTGTACAGGCAGCAGTATTAATGAGTCATAATGTCAATTTAGATGCGCAAGTACTTTCTCAGATGGCAGGGCTACCGCTCAAATATATAGCTCTTCTTGGGCCGGTGAATCGTCGTGAGCAAGTAATTGCTCAGTCGAGTATAGAACTCAATCAACTTTCTGTACCGTTATCCGGTCCGGCAGGGTTAGATATTGGTGCAGATCTACCAGAAACCATCGCATTAGCTATCCTAGCAGAGTGTCAGGCAGCTATCACCAATACGCCAGCTCATTCGCTAAGTGGCGCCCTAAAACCAAGCAATAAAAGGCAATACTAGTGGTAAATAGCGAAAAAAAAATTGCATTAATGATAATGGCTGCTGGAGAAAGCAAGCGATTCGGTAGCTGTAAGCAGTTAACCTCTATCAATAAAGAACATACTTTACTTTCTCATGCAGCCGAGCAGGCGTTAAGTGCCCAAATAGGCCCAGTATTTATTATTACTGGTCGGTGGCATAATGAAATAGAGCAAGCTCAGCAGCATGGTATACTGGGAGCCACTACACTTCTGTATTACCCAAATTGGTCAAACGGTTTAGGAAGTTCAATTGCCTATGGAACCAAAATACTCGCTTTAAAATACGATGCCATTTTGATCACTCTAGCCGATCAAATCGCCCTAGCCGATACTGACTATCAAGTGTTTGCTGATTACGTAGATAGCGAACACATTGTTTGCTCAAACTATAGCGGCAAACGAGGTGTTCCCGCACTGTTCCCAGCTTGCTACTTTTCACAATTGGCACAGTTAAGTGGTGAACATGGAGCCCGAAGTTTATTACGTGAGGAGCAATATCCGCTTCTTGAGGTCAGGCTGCCACACGCGGAGTATGATATTGATACTCCAGAAGCACTCGATAGATGGAAAAAAGACTCCCGTATACTTAGCCCCCCGCTAAAGTAAAGAGTTGGCTTTTTAGTAGTCAATCAGGGTAAGGAGCATAGTTTGATATTATTAAGACTGCATCTTGACTGCAACCCAACTTTTCCTATAGTACTAGTTTAAATCCTTCGTGTGTTGCTTTGAACCCAAACTTTTCATAAAACCTGATTGCATCAAGACGCTGCTTGTCACTTGTTAATTGAATGATTCTACAACCTTTCTTTTTTGCTAACTCGACAGCTTGTGTAAACATTTGTTCGCCCAGCCCTTGCCCTCGATAATCACTATGAATTCTCACACTTTCGATAAGGCTTCGCCAACCGCCTGTGTGGGTGAGGTAAGGAATATATGTAATTTGAAACATCCCAACTAATTTTTTTTCAAATTCCACAACAATCAAATCGTTGTTGGGATCTCGTTGAATTGCTTCTAATGCTTCAAGATATGCACTATTTAATGGAATAGAGGTGTCTTCTCTTTGACTGCCAAGGAGATCATCTGCAAGTAAAATGACAAGACTTTCCAAATCTTCCAATTTAGCTGAACGGTATTCTAATTCCATAGCGCGTTCCTTTCTATATCTAACGACTGACATTTTCTGTGCAGAAATTATCCATACCTTATAAGAAAAACACAATCTTTAATTCATTATTTAACAAATTAAACCAGTAGTTTAGACCGACTTTTACAAATCTATATGGCATAAAGTGACGCATGAGCATGTATTTATGGCGATACAAGTACAGCTTCTGAAGCTAATATGTTGCAGGCCTTCAATCGTAGAAGTATTACGCATATGACTATAACGCTATCGAAGACTATTTACACACTTATCGTAACAAAGTGAACTAAATTTCATTATAAATCGTAATACTCAACAGGTGAATATACCAACGGAGAGATAACGGTGAACCTTCTAATTGAATCAGTCGAAGGCGGGATTTATCTTGCTTATAATGTAGAAAACCAGAAAAGATCTCTGATTTTAAATCATAAAAATGCCCCACTAACGTTCGCAAGTCTTTGCGAAGCAAGAAACCACTTTCGCGGTTGCGGTTACTCATCAGCAACACTGGTCCACCTCAATGCATCTGATGAAATGTGTGGCGAAAACATAAGCTGCGATCTGCCTTTAGAGATTAAATTGAGTTGGTATTAAAATTAGCTAAGAAGCGCTTGTGACATGTATTGGAAACTGTGAAGTAAATCGACCACAAATCATCTTTTGAAAGCGTTCAATAATAGTCTTGATTAAACTTAGCACTTGTTTGTGTTTTAGTTATAAACAGCTTACGTATCAAAGAAAAAATAAACACTACTGTTTGTATTAAGACGATAGTTGGAGCTGGTGCACTGTCAATATGAAAACTGACATACACACCTATCAGCATTGTCCCAAGGTTTACAATACAAGCCACCCAAAGCATCGTGGAAAATTTTCTTACCACCAAGAATGCGATAGCTCCAGGTGCAATGAGTAAACTAATGGCTAAAATGAGCCCCACCGCATTCAGTGTCGCGACGATAGTAAGAGAAAGAAATGTAAGCAATGTGTAATGAAGTATTGTCACATGCAAACCGCTTACTCTTGCTTGTACTTCATCGAATGAATGAAGCAAAAGATCTTTCCAAAAAAATAAAATCCCTGATACAACAACGAAAGAAATAACACCTGAAGTTACAATTTCTTGAAAATCAACGCCAAGCATATTGCCGAATAATATATGGTCTAGATGTGCATTAGTGTCTAATGCTACGTAAAGTACTATCCCAAACGCAAACATGCTCGAAAATACAATACCCATTATTGTATCTTGCTTAATCCTTGAATTTGTCGACAAAAAACCAGTCAACACGCTGCATAACATGCCCGCAACGAATGCACCTAACAACAAAGGTAGGCCTAATACGTAAGCAATCACGATACCGGGAAGAACAGAGTGGCTTACTGCATCCCCCATTAAAGCCCATCCTTTCATAACTAAAAAGCAAGAGAGTAAGGCTGTAGGTATTGCAACGATCAAACAAATCGAAAAAGCGTTTAGCATGAACGGAAACTGAAATGGCAATAAAAAATCCATCATTCGCAATCCTCAGCAGTCGATGCTCTATCTTTATTTGAACGAGACTTTTGGTCTTCCATTAACGCATTTTTTGCCCGTTTTCTAGCAGCAAAATAGCCATGTTTGGGGGCAAAAAAGAAAGCCATCATAAAAATCATTGTTTGAAGACAAATGATGATGCCTCCTGTTGCACCATCTAAAAAAAAGCTAATATACGCACCTAAAAAGCTTGTTATGCTGCCGATTAATACAGAAACGACAATCAATATAGGAAACCTATCACATAAAAGATAGGCAGTTGCACCTGGTGTAACGACCAACGCGATAACTAATAATGCTCCCACCGTTTGCATCGCAGCAACTACTGACGCTGATAACAAAGTAAAGAATATAACTTTCAAAGCAGTTGGATTTAAACCAATAGAGCGAGCATGGTTCTCATCAAAAAATGTCACCATTAAATCTTTCCATTTAGCAAGAAGTACAACTAAGGTGACACACCCTATCAGGGCAAGCTGAATTGTGTCTTCAGGCGTGATCGCTAAAATATTACCCATCGTGATAGTCTGAACGCTTACAGCAATTGGGTTTACTGAAATAAGAAACAGCCCGAGAGCAAAGAAAGAAGTAAATACTAAGCCGATAATAACGTCGATCTTTAGCCCAGAACGTTCTGACAAAAACAACATACTCACAGCAGCAATGCACCCTGAAATAAAAGCACCAAAAGCAAATGGCAAGCCAATCATATACGCAAGGGCTACACCAGGGACAACAGAATGCCCTAATGCATCACCAATTAATGACCAACCTTTCAACATCAGATAAGAAGACAAAAAAGCGCACACTCCCCCGACAAGGGCTGAAACCCACATGGCATTATTCATATAGCTATAACTAAAAGGTTGTAACAATAACTCAGCCATTGCTTGAACCCTTTTCTTTTGTTATTAACGATTTACCTCCGTATTGAACAAATGGACGTTCATCATCAGTAAGAATGATAAGTTCTCTAGAATCATCGTCATGATGCAGTGTTTCCCCGCCCAAAGTGAGGTGTCTGAGTACACCACCAAATACACGTTGAAGATTTTTTTGATTATAAGTGGTTTCTATTGGACCAGAAGCAATAACTGTTTTATTGACCATAATAGTGCGGTCGCAAAACTCTGGTACCGAACCTAAATTGTGAGTCGAAACCAACATAACATTTCCCTGCTCTCTCAATGACTTGAGTAAGGTGATGATCTGATATTCAGTTTGTACATCTACACCAGTAAAAGGCTCATCAAGTAGTATAACTTTTGACTCCTGTGCTAGAGCTCGAGCAAGAAAAATTCGCTTTTTTTGTCCACCTGAAAGTTCCCCAATTTGACGTTTACGGAAGTCAGTCATATTCACACGCTCTAGAGCTTGATCCACCGCTAAATAATCTGACTGTTTGGGTCTACGTAGCCATCCCATATGCCCATAGCGTCCCATCATTACTACTTCCTCAACAAGAATAGGAAAACTCCAATCTATTTCTTCTGACTGAGGAACGTAAGAGACTGTGTTGCTTTTTAATGCATTCTTAACGCTATCTCCCAATATAGTAATGTTTCCCTTAGCCATAGGAACAAATCCCATTATAGCTTTAAATAATGTCGACTTACCGGCTCCGTTAACTCCCACCAAAGCTGTTACCGAACCCTCTGGTACCGAGAAGCTTGCATCGTACAAAGCTGTGTGTCCGTTACGATAAGTTACTGTTACATCATTGGCTGAGATACCTATTTTTCTATCGTTCATCACAAGTACTTGGCTCCAAAAAATCAGGTTGAGGAATAAGTCCTAGTCGGTTTGTTACGAGAATATTTACTGAACCTAATCGAGTAAATTAAGTCCATTTGCTACTTTTTCGGACGTCACCGTTAATAAATCTAAATAAGTTGGTACTGGGCCATCGGTTGTTGAGAGAGAATCAACAAAAAGTTCACCTCCATATTTTGCCCCTGTTTCTCTTGCTACTTGCTTTGCTGGTGATGTATTTACCGTCGATTCACAAAATACAACCGGAATATGGTTGGTATTAACCCCATCAATCACCGAGCGAACTTGTTGAGGCGTTCCAACTTGATCGGCATTCATTGGCCAGAGGTAAAGTTCTTTAAGACCAAAGTCTTTAGCCAGATAACTAAATGCTCCCTCACACGTCACTAGCCATCGACCAGAATCGGGAATATGCGTAATCAGCTCTCTTAAAGGCTCGATGGCTGTACGTAGCTTTTCTTTATACTTCTTGCCATTTGCTACATAAATTGCTGTGTTGTCTGGATCTTGTTGTGTAAATGCTTTAACAATATTATCGATGTAGATAAACGCGTTATCTAATCCCATCCACGCATGAGGGTTAGGTTTTCCTTGATAAGATCCTGAGGTAATAGGGATCGGTTCAATACCTTGTGTCAGAGTAACAGCAGGTATATCCTTCAGATTGGATAGAAACTGTTCAAACCATAGCTCCAAATTCATACCATTCCAAAGAATCAAATCAGCATCTGATGCTCGAACAATATCTTGCGGCGTGGGTTCATATCCATGAATTTCGGCACCGGGCTTTGTTACAGATACAACTTCAGCTACGTCACCAGCGACATTTGCAGCCATATCAGCGATGACAGTAAATGTTGTAACCACTTTCATTTTCTTTTCGCTGGCCTCAGCAGGAAACAACACAAACAAGAGAACTGAAACATACGCTGCTAGCTTAAACCTGCTCATACATATCTCCTCTTAAATTGGACGTTTGTTCACTCTACGTAATTTCAATAGAGACTCCACTTTTTGATATTAATTCTCATTTGCATTAACGTTAAATCAACCCATTATTTTTTGCAACACTTAAATAGACCGTTGTGTCTGGAACTCTGTAGATGATTTCTCTGCTTCTGTTGACTCTATACCTCCAAAATGCATCAATCGTTCCCTTTTGAAAAACCTTTACGAGGTTCCCAATATAAACTTAGCGTAGAAGCAACAGCTTTAGGTCGTTTTGTTATTTTGACTGTAATATTTATGGCATGGAAGGCGAACGGTAGAGAACTAAAAACCTTTGGGGAAGGCCCTGATATTAATGGACCGGAACCTGGTCTCGAAAAGCCAGTAGACAAAGATTTAAATAATATTTTAGTGAAAATTTATAGCTGTATTAACGATGAGAATAAGGTTGGTTTTATATAAGCGTTGTCCATATAGCTTTGATAAAGATGATCGTACAAGTGATTAAACATTAGATTTTGCTACTAAACTAAGTTTCACTTATGCTGATTTCTACAGCTAATTGGCCTATAGCTGGAGTGTATCAGTTAATTACCAATTTTAATTAGTTCTGTAACAACATAATGAAAAGCACCTTAAATTATAAGGAACTTTTCATTCTTAGAATATATTTTATCCCGTTGTTTAAAAAGCATTGCACAAAAAGATAATGCGGATAACGTACTTTTTAGAATTTGACTTTTCTAATCTAGGTCAAATGAAGCTTCTATGAGCTTTTTAGTGTAATCACTTCTTGGTGAATAAAATATGTCATCTGCCGTCCCTTCTTCCATCACTTGCCCTTTTTGCATCACTAAAACTCGATCGGAGAGCGCTTTAACGACACTAAGATCATGGCTGATAAATAAAAAACCAATATTATGTTCTTTTTGAATATCTTTAAGTAAGTCGATAACTGTAAGTTGTACTGACCTATCTAGCGCAGAGGTTGGTTCATCTAATAGTATAAATGATGGCTCCAATATTAGCGCACGAGCAATAGCAATGCGTTGACGCTGTCCTCCTGAGAACTCGTGGGGATAACGGTTTATCGAATTAGTATCAAGACGAACTTCATTTAAAGCTTTACGTGCACGCTCCATCCTTTCAGAATGAGTGAGTTGAGGCTGATGCACACTCAAGCCTTCGGTGATGATATCTCCAACGGTCATACGGGGAGATAATGAGCCGTAAGGATCTTGAAAGACCATCTGGACGTCTTTTTTAAGAGCAAAACGTTCTTTATTTGAAAGTTTTGAAATATTTTTTCCTTTAAAGGAAATGTCACCAGAAGAAGGCAGTAAACCAATAAGAGCACGTCCAAGCGTTGATTTTCCAGAACCTGATTCCCCAACAATACCTAGTGTTTCACCTTGTTTTAGTTCAAGAGAAATGCCCTTTACAGCCTCAAAATATTCATTTTTAGCTGGAATAAAATGGCTCTTAATCAAAAAGTTGACTCTAATATTTTCTGCTCTAAGTAACGAGAGTGCGTTGGAGTCAATAGGCTCCTTCCCACCTTTGGGTATTGAATTAATCAACATTTGTGTATATTCATGTTGAGGGTCAGCAAACAAGTCACCACATAGCCCCTCTTCAACTACATCCCCTTTACACATCACTATCACTCTATCTGCAAGATGCTTTACGACCCCAAGATCATGAGTAATGAATAAGATCGCCATTCCCATTTGTTGTTGGATATCTTTTATAAGGTTAAGTACTTCAGCTTGTACCGTAACATCGAGTGCTGTTGTCGGCTCATCAGCAATCAAAATATCCGGTTCGTTAATAAGAGCCATGGCAATCATGATCCGTTGAAGCTGACCGCCAGAAAATTCATGCGGATACTTACTATAGGCATGTTTTGGATCGGTTAAGTGGACCAAATTAAAAAGATCTAATACTTTTTGCTTTGCCTTAGCAGTTGAAACAGAGCGGTGACACATAATGGCTTCTGCAACTTGGATACCCACTCGCATAAATGGATTAAGTGATGTCATAGGCTCTTGAAAAATCATGCCAATACGATCACCACGAATGCCTTCCATTTTTTTCTCTGACAGGTTAAGTAAATGTTTACCTTCAAAGATAATCTGTGATTCTTTATCGATAATGGCATTTTGGGGCAATAATTGCATTATGGCATTTGTGGAAACCGATTTACCACTTCCCGATTCCCCCACAATTGCCAGAGTTTCATTTTGGAACAACTCAAAATTGACATTTTTAACAGCATCAGAGATGCCATCATTGGTTGTAAAACTGACCGAGAGGTTCTTGACCTCAAGAAGCGGCATCTGCGTCATTTTAAATCCTTTTATCAATTTTTAATGGAAGCAAGCAAATACACCACCATGATCCTTCAAAACAGAAAAATGATGATGCGCTTTAAGAATATGTTTAAATTCAATTATCCACTGAGCATTCTTTTGTGTATTACAAAATGCATCAATATGTGACAACAATTTGTTACAACTATCGTCCAAGATTAGCTTTGTATCCTGCACTATTTGAGTTGACTCCACGGATATAAACTGAAGAAGGGCATAACTTTGATTAAGTAAATCGAAAACTTTTTGGTACTGACCCAACTTATTCAGTATCTCTGACTGTGATGTGGCGGCATCTGTAAAGCCTCTAATTAAACAACCAAACTGACAAGGCTTTAAAGTGTCATTATTCAATGCATTATAAATATGACTGGGCAGATGTATAAGAACTTGTTCATATAACCTTTGGGCTTCAGACCAATGACCTTGTTCTAAAAATTGTTCTGCTTCTAAGTAACCAACCCAACATTTTTGTAAATCCATTTGCGTTCTACTCCACAAGGTTTTTGCTCTTACATTTTAAAAGCAATCAAGATGATATTGCAAATGGTTATCGTTTAGATTTGCAGGAAGCGCGATTTCTAACGTTTCTTGCCGCAGGTACGGAATTTCTGGCCGTATTTGTATCGCGTTGGGTTTGTTTACCCGAGTGATGTCGATTCCGATGATTTTCTTGATGAGCGTTGCGAGTGCACAGGAAAGACGGTTAGGATGCCATCGCCACTAACAGCATGGAGACAACGGTCCGTTTGAACAGCTTTATTGAATGGATAGCAACACACTGCCCCGCTCGATACAACTGCACCACCGAATTAAGTGACCCTGTAACGCCAAACAATGGTATGAAGTTCGCAGCCACTTACTTTGTGATGTTTACCTGTATACCATTTTTTGTACAAAGCGACTTTAAAAATACCCCAAATACTGTTTATAAAAACAGCACATTAAGTTATTATAGGCAAATAAGACCCATCGAGATTAGCGGGTGTGGTTAATAAAAGGAATCAAAGCGGTATGAAAAAAATCACTAATGATGAGCAATATTTTGATGATAATTTTGAAAAACTCACGTTATTAAGCCAACAATATAGTAATGCTGTGTTCGAAGATTGCTATTTTAAAGATTGTGATTTCTCTGAATCGACGTTCACTCATTGCAAGTTTATCGATTGTGAATTTCATAACTGTAACTTCAGCTTAGCTAATTTTTCAAATTCCAAACTGTATACGCTGAAATTTTATGATTGTAAATTAATTGGGATAGATTGGACTAAAGTGAGCTGGGCTGAGTACCACTTAGATTATGAGTTAAGCTTTACACGCTGCATCATGAACGATTCTTCATTCTTTGGCTTAAAGATGCACGAGTTAAATTTTGATGAATGTAAGCTACACGATACTGACTTTCGAGAAGGTGACTATACTGATTCATCAATGACTTATTGTAACTTTAGACATGCCCTATTTATGCGAACTAATTTACAAGATGTCGATTTCAGCCACTCTGAAGACTATAGAATTGATGTGTTGGAAAATAATATAAAAGGTGCCAAGTTCTCGCGTTTTGAAGCATTAAATTTACTTGATAGTTTGGGCATCGAATTAGTCGATTAAACATCATTGATGAGATCTAAGGCCGTCTCACTGAACACAGCAGCTTGTCGTCACTCGAGTATAAAAACGGTGTCAATAAAAATGGCCTAACTTCGATTAATATCAAAGTTTGTAGCGTAGCGTTTGATCGGCAGTAAAGCCGAAAGATGAGCCCCATTTTGGTTAATTTTCATCCAATTCAGCAAGTTTTAGGCATACCAAGCCACGTAAGCTTATTTAACGCTTTAATCATCGCGTAAGTTTCACCAACTTGTGCGTTGTAATTTCTTAGACTTAACTGTCCACTAAGCAACTGCTTCACTCGATACATTACATTACCGTTTCAGATATTGACCTTTTGTGGTAACCATAGCGCTCTTTCCAGTGCTTGTTCGAGCCATATAACCTTTGGCAGCCAACCGCTAAGTTTCTCGGATGACCTCATTCCCAGAATACCGCCTCCTCGCCTGTTTTGCTTGCCTTGTTTCCACTCTCTTATCGCTTCTTTATCAATCCAAAACATCAGAGAATCGCAGTTGATGAGAACTTGATTGTATTGCTTCCAGTTAGTTGTTTTGTAACGTGGTTTAGGCATGAGACTACAGACTTTAATGAATGTAGCCGATCAGATCGTAAGCTTTGGATTTAATTCCATCGATTTACGCAACAAAGCCCTGAAGTATAAAAATAAATTATGTTCAATTTACTTGAACAGATCTTAAAAATTACTGGATATAACTAACCGTTCATATTGGATACCTTATGACCGTGCTTTGACGGACATCAAAAACAAATCGTTTTTCCTGCCTCTTCAACACTTCTTTGGATACTTAGTCAAAGGAAACAATAAGAAAAAATTAAATTATAGGTATAGAATATGATGCAGCCTTTAAAAACGTTAGTGCTAGCTCTGGGATTATCGCTTGGAACCGCCAACAGTTACGCACTCTCTCTCGAACCGCTCGACAAAAATTTTACTTTGCAGCTCCTTGGCTCCGGTGGACCAATTTCTGATGACCTTCGAGCATCGTCTGGTGAACTGATTTGGTGGAAAGGAAAATCACGCGTGATGATCGATGCCGGTGGTGGTGTTTATCTGCGTTTCGGTCAAGCGGGCGGCAAACTGGAAGACTTAGACTTCCTTGGTTTAAGCCACTTTCACACCGACCACGTCGCCGACGTTCCTGCCTTATTAAAAGGCGGCTACTTCTTTGACCGTCAAGATCCTCTCGATATCGCAGGCCCTAAAGCAGGCTCTGCATTTCCTAGCTTAACCGGTTACATGAAAGCGCTTTTCGACGGTGATGAAGGCGCTTACGCATACTTAAATGGTTTGTTCGATGGCAATGATGGCTTGTTCCCTGTAACCATTACCGATGTGCCATACAAAACTTCTCAAGGCACCAAGGTGTACGAGCAAGATGGGTTAACCGTATACGCACTGGGTATCCCACATGGCGACGTTCCTTGCCTCGCTTTCCGAATCGAAAGTGCCGAAGGCGTTATGGTGATTTCCGCCGACCAAAACGGCAGTAACCGTAACTTCATCGACTTCGCTAAAGGTGCGGATATTTTATTAATGCCATTGGCTATTCATGAAGAAGCCGACGAAGTCTCGTCATTTATGCACGCTAAGCCATCGGTTATCGGCAAGATCGCTGCAGAAGTGAATCCAAAACTCTTGGTCCTGAACCACTGGATGGGCTTAGGCCTAAAACTCAAACCCGCTTCCATAAAGATCGTTAAAAAGTACTACCACGGTCAAGTTATTGCTGGTCACGATTTATCTAGCTACCCAATGAGCGCCGCGAAGGAGATGTCTCATGAACAATAAACTCGCTCTATCTATTACAATGACGTCTGTTATTACTTTTAATTCAAGCTTGGCGTTTTCCGATGCACTCACCGAAGTACCGATTGCAGCTAAATCAAACTCTCAACATGGCGGTAAGTGTGCGGCTGGTAAATGTGGCACCGAGAAACGCTTTGAGAAACAAGAGTTAAAAGATGATCCACAAGGCCGTTTGGTACGCGCCCGTGATGGCAAGTGTGGTATGACTGGAGAAGGTATTAGTCCTTCTGAAGAAACCATCAAACTCACTAAAAGCAAAATCACAGGTGGTTTATGCGGGCAATAACTGATACATCAAAAGGGATTGGGCTACGCAGCGAACACGTTAATTTTCTGTGTCAGTTACCCGAGCATCCAGATATAGATTTCCTCGAATTAGCGCCAGAAAACTGGATGAATATTGGCGGTTTGAAACGTGAACAACTGCAAGACATTGCCAAATATTATCCGCTTGTCGCTCATGGCTTGAGCTTATCGATTGGTGATTGCCAACCGTTAAACGAATCTTTTATACGAGACGTCGCACGTTTTCTCGATGAATTTAATATCGACATCTATAGCGAACATCTGAGTTTCTCTAAAGACAGTAAGGGCTATTTGTATGAACTGCTTCCGATCCCTCGACATAAAGAAAACATTCCGTATTTGGTCGAACGGATTCAACGTGTGCAAGACATTATCCAGCGCCCTTTAGCGTTAGAGAACATCTCTTACTACCACGATTACGGATATGAAATACCAGAGGGCGAGTTTATCGCAGAAGTGAGTGAGCGCAGTGAATGTGAGCTGCTTATCGACATCAACAATGTGTTCGTCAACAGCCGAAATCATCATTTCTGCCCTTACGACATGCTCAGCACTTTACCAAGCGAAGCGATTCGTTATTACCACATTGCGGGTCACTTGAAAGAGCGTGACGACTTCTTGCTCGATACTCATGGTAAACCAGTGCCTGATGACGTGATTGATCTGGCTCGTTACACCTACTCAGTGCATGGTAGCAAGCCTTTGCTTCTTGAACGCGACCACAATGTGCCATCGCTGATTGTTCTGACTGAAGAGCTTCGCAGCATTCATGGCGAGATCTTGGATTTCAGCCAAATACTCGAAGTTTTGTGTAAAGAGGTACTCAATGCTTAATCCTCCGAGCAAAATGCGCGTGCAAACCGAGTCCTTAACAGCTTTGATTCGCGCACCAATGAATCAGTATGCGCTGTGTCGGTATAGAGCATTTATTCGTGACAATATTTTGGTTGTCGTTGCGAATACGTTTCCTCTATTTTCTTCGCAGCTCACTTATGAACACCTTGAACGCATTGTCGATGACTTTATGGTGATACATGGTGCCTCCGAGCCTGAGTTTCATCATATTGCTACCGAATTTGTTCAATTCTTGCAGCAGAAATTGCATCAAGATTCCAGTTCCATTTCTACCGAGCAGATGACGTTATTGGAATATGAATGGGTGGCGTTCAATGTTGAAATTGACACCTTAGTCGCGGCATTCACTCCTTCATTGAATCCAGTATGCAAAGAAAAACATGTGTTGCAACTCAATCCAACATTAAGGCTAGTCGAAGTACCTTTCTTGCTTCATCAAGACTCCGTGACATTCCTAACTGACAGGCGTCACCCTGTATTTTATGGCGTGTTTCGGAACTCACAGCATCATGTGATATCGCAAAAGCTCAGAGAAGTGGATGTCGCATTGATTCAGCTATTGCAACAACAATCAAACCTGACTCTGGCGCAACTACAACAAATAACTGCTCAGAAACTCACCAGATTCAGTTTCATGGAGTGGGCTCAACACTTCAGTGAACTAGGGCTCGTCAGCGTCCATACTTCAGGAGAAACATTATGATTAAATCTGCCCTTAATTGGTTCGACGGTCTCGTCGAGAAATGCAAAAGATACGATTTCTTAGCGTTGCTTGCGATTCGTCTCTACCTTATTCCAGTCATTTTTGTTGGCGCTCGCTCTAAGGTGTTGGGCTTCTCTGGCACCGTCACTTGGTTTGGCGCATCCACCGCAGATGGTGGGTTGAACTTACCATTTCCCGAGTTATTCGCGTTTCTTGCCGCAGGTACGGAAGTACTTGGCTGTATTTGTATCGCGTTGGGTTTGTTTACCCGAGTGATATCGATTCCGATGATTTTCTTGATGAGTGTTGCGAGCGCAATGGTGCACTGGAAACACGGTTGGGATGCCATCGCCACCAGCAACATGGAAGCAACGGTACGTTTAAATGGCTTTATTGAATGGTTAGCAACTCACTTCCCAGGTCGATACAACTACATCACCGAATTAGGTGACCCAGTGATGCTCAACAACGGTATGGAATTCGCAGCCACCTACTTTGTGATGTTGCTGGTGCTATTTTTCTACGGCGGTGGTCGCTATGTAAGTTTGGATTACTGGTTGAGACAACCTCTCTCTTACACAAGAAAGGAGCAATAAAAGGTAGGGTTAATTGCAAAATTAAGGAGATTACTGAGGTGCCTATTAAGGCACCTCATTTTGAGATCTATGCTTTGAACATAAAAAAGCGGCCCAATTACCGCCTTTCACAGATAATTAGGTGACAGAAAAAGAGTAACAACTGCTGGTGTTCACATTATCTCTTCAATTAAAGAATCTTTAAGTTTCGCAGCAGCGACAATGTTTTCTTTAGACATGTACTGCTTAACATCAGCAATGTCTTTCTCTGCATCAGGGTCTCCGTTTTCTTGCGCGATCTCAAACCAAGCAAGGGCCTTAACAAAGTCACTCCAAGTACCGTGGCCGTTTCTGTAAGCATAACCTACAGAATATTGACTGTAAGCATCCCCCTGCATGGCTGCACTCATGTAATACTTAAATGCTTTTTTAGTGTCTGTCGTTTTGAAATTACATGGCTTTTTGAATTCAGAAAAAGAATAAATATCACCCATCTTTGCATTAGAGGAGACATGTTCATCTTCTTCAATCGCTTTATTAAATAAGTTCATTGCTTTAGCACAGTTTTTTTCAACACCTTCCCCGTACAAATAAGCAATACCAAGATTATACATCGCATCTACATCACCTAAGTTTGCTGCTTTCTCAAACCAATAAGCCGATTTAGTGAAATCCTGAGCAATACCAGAGCCTTCATCATATGAAAATGCAAGCTGATACATAGCATCTGAGTATCCTGCAAGAGCAGATGCCAAGTAATAATCGTTAGCTTTTTTAAGATCTCTTGAAGTACCCTCACCATCAAAATACATTACACCTAATGAATAGAGTACATAAGGATCGTTACCTGACTCGGCTTTGTGGTACCAAAAAAGGGCTTTTTCATACTGTGCATCATCATAGTATTGATCTGCTAAACTCGTGATGGCTCTTAAATCACCAGACTGAGCCGCCTTCTTTAGGTATTTGTAACCATGTTGTGCATTTTCTTCATACATTGAGCGGTGAATCAAAAGCTCAGCAGCCTGTATCAGTAATTCGTTATCACTGGAGTTTTCAGCTTGCTCTAAAAGTATCAACTCTTCATCTTCAAAAGCTTCTATTTCTAGATTGTATGCAAGTGCATTCGCTGACAAGAGCAGAGATACTGATGTTAACAATGTATAACTTTGCTTTATCATTTTATGTATTCCTTAAATTGGGAGAGGCATCCAAAACAGCAGCAACAATAAAGCATTAAAAAGGTAATTTTTCAAAAAATAAAACAAAATACAGACTAAAATATCGACAGATTTAAAATTTAGTTATTAATTTCTAGCGACATAGGAATATCGATCATGCCCTCCCGGTTCCGAATACCAGCTACACGCTTAAAACCAAATTTAAGGTACACATTTTCTGCATTCAGTGCTGAGTTTGTAGTAAAAAAGCCACTATTACCGTTCTGAAGAGAGACTTCTTTAACGGCTTGCCAAAGAGTTCGTGAAAGCCCTTTTCCTTGGTATTTATCGTCGATAAATAAATGAAATAAGTGCTGATAACCTCTAATACCTGCAACGCCTACAACGTTATTTTTAGGAGAAACCGCAACCATATAGAAATAATTGCCAGTCAAATAAGAGTGAACGCTTTCTTCTGACATTGACTGAAGTAAAACTTGATGGACAGAAGGTTCACAAGTTGGACACACATATTTCTTGGTTAGATGGGTAAGTAATTCACTGATGGCTTTTATATCCGTGAGTTCCGCTTTACGAATAGTAATACTCATTCTCTGCTCCTATTATTGTTGTTATGCCCAAGTGACCTCCAGGTGCTTGATGAAGAGCGAGGTTACTTGGGTATCAGCATGAGATTATAAGAAAACAATTGAGGCGCCAATAGGCGCCTCAAGTTTCAATTCAATGTTATTTAGAGTCTCGTCGTGCTTTTAAACGCTTCATCATCGCTAATCGGCGCTCTGCTGAACCTTGATCGGTTGCTGACTGATTCGGGTTATTACGTCGCCCTTGGCGTTGTTTAAACGCGGGTTTAGAGTTGAGTTTTTCGATGTATGAATCACGCTGTTTTGGCTCGTAACCAGCCAGCTCTATACGACGAATACGCTGCTGGATTAAGTTTTCAACCTGAACAACCGTCAACTCTTCTTCACGATTGACAAAAGAAACTGCGTGTCCTTGCTTGCCAGCACGCCCTGTTCTTCCAATACGGTGAACATAATCTTCAGCTAAGAATGGCATGTCGTAGTTCACCACATGTGGCAGGTCTTCAATGTCTAAGCCTCGGGCTGCGACGTCCGTCGCCACCATTACGCGAGCTTGACCATTTTTGAACTCATCAAGCGCCCTACGTCTTGCACTTTGTGCTCTATCACCATGGCAAAGTACCGCCTTAATGCCATCGAGCTTTAACTCCTTAACCACTTCATTCGCTGTTTCTTTATAATTGACGAACACCAGCACTTGCTGCCAGTTTTTGCGCCCAATTAGCTCTGAAAGTAGCTCTGTTTTACGCTCTTGATCAACAGGATAAAGCACATGAGCAATCGTGTGAGCGGTCGTATTTGCACGCTCGACTTCAATACGCTTTGGTTTACGTAAAATATCTTTAGCCAGCAGATTGAGTTGGCTTGACGTTGTCGCTGAAAACATCATGATCTGAGGATCTGTTTCCACTTCCATCATGATTTTACGTACGGCATGAATAAAGCCCATATCTAAAATTCTATCGGCTTCATCAAATACAAGAAACTCAAGTTGAGCGACAGACACATTACCTTGCTCTATGTGTTCTTGCAGCCTACCCGGCGTAGCAACAAGGATATCAACGCCATTTTCTAGCGCTGAAACTTGTGATGACATCTTACGTCCACCAAAAATTGCTGCCACAGAAAGCTGCGTGTATTTGGTATACGCCTTGATGTTATCTGCGATTTGTTCCGCCAGCTCACGTGTAGGTGCCATGATCAATGCGCGAGTTGTCTTACGAGAGACTCGGCGTGCAGAATCTAATAAACGCTGGATCATGGGTAGCGAAAACGCAGCAGTCTTACCTGTTCCTGTTTGCGCAGTAGCTAGAATATCATGGCCTTTACGCGCCATTGGAATCGCCTTTTGTTGTATTGGCGTTAACTTCTCATAACCGCATTCCGTTAGTGCTTTAACGACTTCTGGCGCAAAACCTTGAGATGAAAATGACATTAGGCGTATTCCTTAAACAAATCTTGAGATAACGTTATTCCTAAAAAAACAATATCTCTGAGTTAGATGATCTTTAAACAACTTTAAATGTTGGCCGAGCACTATACCCGAATTTGAGGGTTATATCTCACTTTTTTAGCGAAACACGTCTAATCACCCTACTCGCTCGCCTAACAGTGCTCAATCAACCTCACAACACGCTTTAGAGACCGCATAACTGCAATAAAATCTTCTCAAGTTGATCCCAAGGCATTAATTGACTGTCGATCACTTCAAATCGCGACTCAAAACCTTCTAGGCTGATTTCGTTCACCGATACCACACCATTTACGGAATTAAACGCAAAACAACCACGCTCTGTATTAACCACCGCTTTTACACGTTCCGCAGTCAATGCCGATAACATTGAGAAAAACTGGTCAAAGTCAAACTGATATTCAGCACCAAATATCCAACCACAGCTGTAATGTCCTTGGCCTTGGTTTTCTTTACGTAAATAAGCCTGACCTGGAGGTAATTGAAACTGTGGCTCATCCTCAGCATGCGCTTTATGGTGAGATTCAATATTTGAAGATGCACTGCCCTGTTGTCGATTAAGATCAAGTACATCTGCTGGTAGCTGCCCATCTTGTGACAATTGGCTGTATATCTTGGCTGGCGATTGAACGGATACCCACTGATTAAAAACTTCAATATCATCAGGTTGGCAAAGATCCACTTTATTACCGACGACCACATCAGCACTTTCTAATTGGGAAATGAAGTTTTGATTAGAAGTGTATTTCTCTTGGCTCAAATGTCGAGGGTCGACCAAGGCCACCGTCGCCTTGAGGTCAACATAAGGTAAGTATTGGTCAGATAATAAGGTGGCAATAATTTGCTTAGGGTGACCTAAACCTGTTGGCTCAATTAATAGACGATCAGGTTGCTGACGCAGCAAGGCCGTAATGCCTACCGATGTGGGAACACCAGCAGTACAGCACATACACCCACCAGGAACCTCTTTGATTAATGCGCCTTGATCCGTCATCATCGCGCCATCGATACCAATCTCACCAAACTCATTCACCAATACTGCCCATTTTTCATTTTTAGGCTTATTTTTTAATAAATTAAGTATAGTTGTTGTTTTGCCAACCCCCAGAAAACCAGTCAGGATATTGGTTGGAACTCGATTTTGCATGATCACTCCAAATCTATTATTTTTTCACAATTATTCTTATGAGTTCGAAGCATACCTCTGATTTTTGTCTTCAACAAGTTATCAATAGCTACTTGGTTTATGTCAATAAGTTAGGTAGAGTAGCCGACCAGTTTAATCACTTGAAGTTCGAAGAGACTGAAAAATGAACCTTGATGAACACGTAATTGACACATTAGAGGAACTAGAAGCCTTCCTCCACATGATTGAAAGCGGCGCTCTAGGCTTAGAGAGTGTTGCCGGTGTCGCCTTGGCAACAACCAACAGCGAGGGCCGTCCATTTGTGGCTGTTTTAGATGAACAACATGAATTGGTCCTTGGACGTTGGGTATCTCAGTCTGTCTATGAAAATGGCAAAGACATCGTACGCAATGGTCCTAGGAAAAAGCACTAAACAACGAAAAAATATACGGCCATATATTACTTGAGTCTAGTTAACCGATAAGATAATAATCATCGGTTAACTAGACTTAATACAGGCCGTCTATTGGCTGATTTTTAAAGGGTTTACCACAGAATCTAGCCTTCAATTTTTAGCGCTAAGTATAATTGGAGTAGCTGGCCTAGTTCACCTTCAGGAAAGCCTTTTTTATCAAATCAATAAAAACACATTCCCTCAGTAGTTAACGTAATGCAAAGTCGCTTGGTGATCACAGAGTGTCATTGGTTGCTATAAATCATAATTGGACATTTGTGAGTTTAGAAAAATATTACATTAGCGAATCATGAATAATTACAGGTATGGCAAATAGCAAAACTGACGTGCAGGACGCACCGGATTACGTGTTGAAGCCTCTGCATTTCAAAGACCGCTCTTACCTTGAGAAAAGCATCAAGGCCGCCATCCTTCTGGAGCAGATCGCACAATTTACTTATATAGAGGCTTCGGGCTTGTTCAATACTAGGGATTTAACGTTGGCTGCGCAACGCTTAATCCTTATTTGTTATAAATCAATTCGTTTTGGTTTCGACTATAGCTGATGGCGCTTGAAAGTAATCTTGATAGAAAGCAGAATTTCCCACTTTGATACCAGCAGTGAATACCGCAATAATAAAAACAGCTGCACCTAGCCAGTGTTTCACTTCCACATGTTTAACCAACCATAATAAAGTTACCTTCTCGGGATAAGCAACACCACTGCTCTCTTGCTGTACACCTGCTTCAAGTTCGCTCGCTGTTTTTATTGTTTTACCAAAAACAATAGCTTGATTAACTATACCTATCGCTTCATTCATGTTGTTAACAGCGTCTTGCTTGCTTCCTATCCTGTACGTAACTAAAGCAGCCGATTTAGCTTGTTCAAATACACGTTCGTGCTTTTGGCTGAAGTGTAATAGTGGCTGCACTTCATCGCACCATGCTTCAAAATTTTCTATGCTGCCAAAGTTATAACCTCGGCGCTTTTGGTGCTTTTCTAATTCTTCAATAAATTCCACAAAACCTCCGTGATTTATAACGCCCGATTAAGTGGTGAGCAACGCAATACGGTGTTTCCGCACACCACCTTAATCACTAAACGCAACGCATGGTAAAAATGCCACGCGTTGCGAATCCATCTTAAAGCGTTGTTAGCTTTTTTTAGCGGGAGACTGTGTTTGTTGCTGAGCTACAGGCTTAACTTGAGGCATTCTTGAGCCAGAAGATGCTGGCGGTAGGCCTTTATCATTAACAGCTATTCTACGCTCTTGTTGACTTGAGTTTTGATTGTTCGACATGCGAACCTCCTAGTAAGATGGATAAAAATTATCAAAATAAATTTTTGCTGATGACATCGCCTTTCCCAGTAATTTTTCGTTTTCGGGTAAAGTTGAAGAACCCAGATGCTTCTGTGAAATCTGACGAATTTTTTCTTTATACTTCATTTGTAAACTATGAACTTGCTCGGAAGTGAGTTGCCCTTCAGCAACTTTAAACCACTGGCTTTCCATAGCGATAAATACACTTTCGAGTTCGTTGGACGCAGAATGGACGGCTCTAAGCCTTTTAGCATAAGGCAAATAAGGCTTAATCGCATTTACAGCTTGTGAAACCGCAATGATTGCCCCCCATACAAAAGAAAGGTGCTGCCAAATTACCCAACCTGCAATACTGCCGCTCGAAGCAATGGCCAGAAACATATTAATTGCCCGATCTATATTAATAGTTTTCTCTAGATACAGTTCCAGATAAAGTACATGCACCTTGAGTTGATCCATTTCGCGCCAATACCTTTCTTGGTACATAAATTTAGCTCGCAAATATTCATTGATTTTAATGTGGTTAATTATACATATCACAACGTCATATAAAAGAAGTTGTGTATGACTGTAAACCTTGAGTCGGTACAGTGGGATAGAAAGCTAACGCTTATTAGACGGATTTTTTCCGTAATTATATGCAATCAATAGTAACGCTAATTATATTCACGTTCAATCGAAAGCCCGTACAGCCTAATGTCTAAGGTATGAGCTTCAGAAATTGCCGAAAGTTTCCGTATAACTCCGGCGGATTCCGAGAAATACGATTTTCACCCTGATTGCACTCCAACTGAGCATGATCTTATCTTCTTTCGTTTGATTAGATTTAGTAGGGCAAACGCACGCCCCTAGATGTTGTAGAGCATTTAGTCTAAGTGATTTTGGGGCAAAAATTAGCTCTAAAGAGACTTGTAAACTCCTGCTTACCCAAACGTTAACCTATACCTTAAATTCAAAATGCTACCGCCCTTTACTTATCAGCCACGTAACACACCATCACTACTAAATTCTTGCGGCATGGAATGTACTACAAAGCGCATATCTCTGGGCTTGATTTAGATCATTAGAGTATTCAAATATTCAAGGGGGTGACTGCGTTCAGCAGTAAGCTAGAGGGAATACATAGAATGTCTTTTAGAAGGGTGTTTAGCCCCACTTCTCAGCAGAGCCATAGAGCGGAAAACACTAGGCAGGCAGAGCGAAGCCCTAGCCCCGATTGTGACACGTGACCAAGACTACGGAAAATACTCTGTTTGTATTTTATGTTAGCTTGGTTAAGCCACAGATTGAGGAAGACACGAACGAAGAGGTTCGTGAAATAAAGCAGATTCCCGGCTCTAAACATGTTCCGATAAAACTTGGACAGAAGCTGCTTAGAGTAATCACTTAAATTAGGAAAATGCGGATAACTATAGGTATGGAAAAATCGCTTAGTGAGGAGCCCTGTTTCGCAGGTTAAGTTATGTTTGCAACTCAACTTGAAACCATAATTTTAAGTCACCTTTAGCACTGATTCTACTAGTGACCAAATCACTAACAAACCAGGAGCGTTCAAATTCAAATAATACCTGATAATTACTCATAGTTTCCCTAACGTCCCAATATGGCGCTTAAATGCATGACTATAACCAGCGACAAAGAAGCGCAGCCATGCGTTTTACGTCCTAGCCATCATTGGCTTGTGAGAGCTCTCTAAAACGGAAAGCAACTCAAATTGGTCGGTCTAATTTGGCCCATAAATACCTGCCATTTGCATGTAAAAGTAACTTTGAAATATGGCACGTGGCATAAATGAATGAAAGGTGTTCAGATAGGCCTCTCAGACACATCTCCAGTTTTTGCAACAAGCTCTTTTAAGTCATTATAAAAAAGCTAAAAGAAAGGTAAGCGTCTTTATATCGACTCATTGACTTTCAAGTATCAGCACAGAGATCGCTAACTAAGGCAGCTTCTATCGAAATTAAATCACACATAATAACAGAAGAAAAAAAATCCCCATGGACAAGGAACATGGGGAAATCTTAATTAGCTATATTTTATAAAGGCTCTATATATATGTATTTTATTCATAAAACAGTGAGTCTTAAAAATAAGATAACAAGACATTGATTATCGATATCTTTTTAAGTTTGTATAGGGACAGAATGACCCTATACAAACTTAAAAAAATATATTATATAAGGTTTTAAATTAGCAAACAGGACGATTTAAATGATTTATAATCAGATAGATACACCATGCTTAATTATTGACATGGATAATATGGATTTTAACATCAAGACAATGATGAAAAAAACGCATAATCTTGGTTTAAATTTAAGACCTCATACCAAGGCACATAAGAACCCCGATATAGCCAAAGCTCAAATTCTAGCCGGTGCAAAAGGGATCTGTGTTGCAAAGTTGGGAGAAGCTGAAGTCATGGCCGACGCTGGAATCGATGATATTTTGATTACTACTCCGATTGCTGGGGAAGTAAAAACAAAACGGCTAATTTCACTTTATAAAAAAAATCCCAATGCTCGGTTTATCCAAGTTATCGATAATAAAGCTCATGCGATAGAAATAAACAAAGAAGCTGAACAAGAAAATGTCTGCGTTCAGTTATTAATTGAAGTAGAAAGCGGACAAAATCGCTGTGGAGTTGAAGTTGGCGAGGAACTACTCGATCTTATTAAGTTAATTAATTCACTAGATAACGTTAGTTATGTCGGTTTGCAAGCTTACAGCGGCCATTTACAGCACATCAAAGGGTTTGAGAGTAGAAACAACCAAGCAAGAGAAGCCGTTCTACCTTTATTTAATTATCTAAAAGAAAAGTTAATTCCAAACGGTTTTAAACCTGAGATTATAAGTGGTGGCGGTACTGGTACTTATCAGGCTTATTCAGGTTTGGAATATACTGAAATACAAGCGGGCTCATATGTTTTTATGGATTCATCATACCTATCTATTGGAGATGAAACCAATCAAGATTCAAACAATGAATTCAAAAGCGCGTTAAGTGTCATCGCAACGGTGATCAGCACTCCCACGCGAGAGCGCGCAATCATTGATGCTGGAATGAAATCCTTATCTATTGACTCAGGGATGGCAACTGTGCTCGACAACACAAATCTAATTTATCAAACAGGCGGAGACGAGCACGGCATCATTCACGCAAAGAACAAAGAGCACAATTTAAACATTGGTGATCGAATTGTGTTAGTTCCGAGTCACTGCGATACAACATTAAACAATTTTGATTTCGCATACTGTGTTAGAGAAAATAAAGTTATTAATAAAATTTGCATTGAAGGCAGAGGGCGCTCTGATTAACCAACTAACTGATGTCTAATGATATATTTAGAAGGAATGTATGTAGAAATATTGCAAGCTATACAATAATCGATTAACGACTTTCTTGTATTTGTACATGATTTATACATCATTCTTTCTATTGTTTTTCTGACTGATAAAACCGTCACACCCATACGAATACTTATTTCTTTTGTACTGTGAAATTGCATTAAAAGATACAAAACTTCCCATTCCATTTCAGTAAAAATGTCACTAGGTGGTGAAAGTGCAATAGATGAAGATTCCTTTTCTTTTTGGATCACAAGACTATCGACGTATTTCGCAGGTTCTGCCCAAAAATACACCCCGACGCACTCCTTACCTACATAGAATGGTCTTTTATGAAAAATCCACGCTTCCAGTTTTTTCTCTTTCCAAAACGGATGAATTTAAATTGATGATTTTGTTTTTAATGTTTTGGCTACCAACTGATCGTGAGCTTGAAACTCTTTTTCGAATTCATAGGTAGGGCAAGGCAGTTCGCCATCAAGCCGTCCTTCGATATTAAAACTTTCAGGTAAACACTGCATCATTTTATACGCTCGATTTACAAACACAAATCGAGATTTCAAATCTTTCACACCACACGGCTACTCGTCAGCCTCCCAGTGGTTAATCAAAATTCGAGAGATATCCATATAAACTCTTATTCGAAGAAAAATTAGGTTTTATTATTATTTATTTTCTGTAAAAGTGCACTTTCTATTTGTCAAAATTTTGGCAAAGTTTAATTAGATCTCAATTTAAAATTAAAGCATTCTTTCTCAGAGCTCTAAAGTCTCACTATACAATCGATTAAATTATTAATTAATGGAATTGTAAAAAAACATACAGAATACTGCTCCATCACCACAGCCAAGAATAGACTTTTGTAGACCAGCGACTGATAAATAAATGCCAGAGTATATTTCAGTAAACTTTTTTATAAAAGAGAATCTCGTTAAAAACTGGCTAAATACTATCTCATCAAAACCGCCGTTATTTTTCAAATCAATAGACTTAAAAAAGTAAGTAAATAATCCATGAAATTGATATTAGGTTTGGTAGGGAAAACACACGTCCTTTGAGTTGTGTAGAGTATTTGATCTAAGTGATTTTGGGGCAGAAATGAGTCAGCATAGATATTGCTGACTCTAAAAAGTTAGAGTGATCACACTTATATAGTTAGAATCTAATGAAGAAAGAGAGATTCCCATTAACATATTTGCTAAAAGTAAAAGTTAATCATCCATCATCAAAGGTGTATTAGTTAGCTTAGATAACAACCCTGCAATTCGTCTTCTTAAATCACGTCTATCCACAATCATATCTAATGCACCATGTTCGATAAGGAATTCACTTTGCTGAAAATTATCAGGCAATTTCTCACGCACTGTTTGTTCAATAACGCGGCGACCAGCTAGACCAATTCTTGCCTTTGGCTCACCAATATTAATGTCTCCAAGCATAGCTAAACTTGCAGATACGCCACCAAAAGTTTGATCTGTTAGTACCGATATGTAAGGTAAACCTGCCTTTGACAATTGACTCAAAGCAGCACTAGTTTTAGCCATTTGCATTAGAGCTATGAGAGATTCTTGCATCCTCGCTCCGCCACATGCAGAAAAACAAACTAACCCGCAATTGTTATCTAAAGCGGTATTTATAGCTTGAACAAAACGCGCCCCGACAACAGAACCCATTGTTCCAGCCATAAACGAAAACTCAAATGCACAAGCCACAACAGGAAGTCCCATAAGCTCTCCTTTTATTACCACTAATGCATCCTTTTCTCCTGTCTCTTTCTGCGCTAATGCGAGTCGCTCTGTATATCGTATTCGGTCTTTAAAATCCAATGAATCCCTTGGTTCATAATGACTTGCTATTTCAAACTTTCTATCTGTATCTAAGAAGCTATTAAGCCGGTTGCGCGCTTTCATTCTCATATGATGATTACATTTCGGGCATACTTCTAAACTTATTTCTAATGCTTTGTAGTAAAGAATATGGTTACACTGAAGACATTTTTTCCATATCCCTTCTGGTATTTCTACTTTTCGATTACTAACTGCACTTTTTCTATGTATTAGTCTTTCAAGCCAACTCATCAGTAAATCACCTTTATCTGTTTAATCATGCTATATCACATTGTATAAACCTACCTATGGTAATAAAGTGTGAATAATAGGTTAGTTAATCCAGAAAAATGGGATAATAGGTAATATTGATGCTAGATAAAATTGATCAACAATGGCTTAATAGTTTTCATTGTGTATATGAAAACATGAGTTTTAAACGTGCATCCGAATTCCTCCAGTTACCTACTTCTAATGTGAGTCGCCACATCAGTTTGCTTGAGGAGCGCCTCAATACGCGACTGTTTGATAGAACGACTCGAAAAATAGCTCCTACAACTGCTGGAGAGCACTTATATTTACTTACTCAACCATTACTGAGCAAGTTGAACAACGCACTTGAAGAGGTTACTTACCACTCTCATTCTATGACTGGTCAGCTTCGAATATTGATGCCTGATTCACCCATTTTGGCGAGTGCACTGGTGAGTTTTTGTAACAAATACCCATCTATCTCATTATGCTGTGATACAAGCCTTAGCCCAAAGGAAGATTTATTCGATGGTTTCGATATTATTTTGAAATTCCATCGTGGCTGTCTTGAAGATACAAATTTGATTGCGAGGGAAATGAAACGCTGGACAAGTGTTGTTGTCGGCTCACCTAAGTTATTAGAACTTTATCCTAAACCTTTTCATATTACCGATTTACAGCATATTCCATGTATTAGCAGTTTAACCGCACTTAATGGTTCTCCTTGGGTTTTTAGAAAAAATGACGGATATCTTACGACTCAGAAGGTAAAATCTTCTTTTAAAGTAAACAGTGGGCATCTTGCGAAGGTAGGTGCGATATCTGGTTTAGGACTTGCAATATTACCTATAGAAACGTGCCAAGATGAGATAGATTCAGGTATTTTAGAAAGGATTGAAATGGAATATCAGCCTGATGACTTAGTTTTATATGCTTTTTATGCTTCGAGAAAACATATAGCAAATAAGATTCCGATGTTCATTGAACATATGAAGCAGTACGAGCATTTTAACAGCTAAATCTAATTCAGAGTGGTATTAGTTTTATTAGTGCTAGTACAAAAATTGTAAACCTTTTTAGCTAGCACTGCTTAGATACTTAATATACGTTCATGCATAGCGTCATTAGATCACGTATGGCAAACTCAGCAGCGTAACTCATTGCTGAGTAATTGCACTAAGTAGAAAAGGAGCAGCTGAGGTTTTGGGCGCACACCTGATGTATTTTAAATTCATTATAAACTCTAAATTAAAGACAAATATGCTTTTATTTTAATCACTCAATCATATTAAAGTTTTAGTTAAAATACGGTTATTGCTAGGCTTTTTTACTATGTCGCTAGTGTAAGTGACACCTATCTTTGATTGGTATGTCTGTGTTGATTGCAGAAATTGAATAAGGGCACTGGTTACGTCGTGATGAGGAAACTGAGGGTGCAAGAGAGATCCGCCTTACTCAATGAACTCTT